>JAGQHR010000646.1 GCA_020431745.1 Candidatus Eiseniibacteriota bacterium | reverse complement strand
ACGACGAGCTTCGTCGTCACCGCCGCCGCCTCGAACTGGCGCGTGAGGACATGCGCGTCGGCAAGATTTCGGGTGCGGTCGGTACCCACGCACACGTTCCTCCGGACGTTGAAGAAGAAGCATGCACCGAGCTCGGACTGGTCGCGGCTCCGGCGAGCACCCAGATCATTCAACGCGATCGTCACGCGTTTTTCCTGAGTGTGCTGGCGGGAATCGGGTCGACGATCGACAAGTTCGCCGTCGAAATCCGGCACCTCGCCCGAACCGAGGTTCGCGAAGCTGAGGAGCCATTCAAAAAAGGCAACCAGGGTTCCTCGGCGATGCCGCACAAGCGGAATCCGATTCTCTGCGAGCGGATCGCCGGGCTCGCGCGCGTTCTCCGCGCCAATGCGCACGCGGCGTTCGAAAACGTCGCGCTCTGGCACGAGCGGGACATCAGTCACAGCTCCGTCGAGCGCGTCATCCTGCCCGACAGTCTGATCCTCGTCGACTATCTGATCGATCGGCTTGCCTTCGTGCTCGACGGGCTCCGAGTCTTTCCGGATCGCATGCGCGCGAACCTGGAAGGGAGCGGCGGCCTGGTCTATTCCCAGAGGGTTCTCCTCGCGCTCACCGAGGCGCTGGGATCCCGGGAAGCGGCCTATCAGGTCGTGCAGTCGAACGCGATGCAGGTGTGGGAAGAGGGTGGATCGCTGGAGCAACGGTTGGCCGCCGATGCATCGGTCCAGCAGCACCTTTCCGCGAATCAACTCGCCGAGCTGTTCGATCCGCAGTACTACTTGCGAAACCTGGAAGGCGTCTACCAACGCAGCTTGGCGCGAGCCTGGGAGGAGGGGTGATTCCCAACGACGACGAAGCACGAGGCGTCGCTCCGCTCGTACGGATTCGGGGGCGATCTCCGGAAGAGGTCCGAGCAGAGAACGCCCGCTGGGGGCTGGGACTGTCGTACGACGAGTGGCAGCATCTGATGGGCCGGCTCGACCGGGACCCTCTCCTGCCGGAAGCGTTTCTCCTCGATGTCTCCCTCAGTGAGCACTGCTCGTACAAGAGCAGCCGCCCGTTCCTCAAGCGCCACCTGCCGCCGCAGGCTTCGCATGTGCTGCTGGGCCCCGGAGAGGATGCGGGGATCGTCTCCCTGGGGACGTGGAACGGGGAGGAGTGGGGCCTGGTCGTGGCTCACGAGAGTCACAACCATCCCTCGCAGGTCCTGCCGATCGAAGGTGCGGCCACCGGCATCGGGGGCATCGTCCGCGACGTCTACTGCATGGGATGCGACGTCGTCGGAGTGCTCGATCCGCTTCGCTTCGGCGATCCCGACGGACCGAACGGGGACCGTGTGCGCGCCATCGCGCGTGGCGTGATCCAGGGCATCAGCGAGTACGGCAATGCCCTCGGAGTGCCCAATCTCGGCGGAGACGTCTGGTTCCACGAAGGCTTCGACGACAACTGTCTGGTCAATGTCGTCGCCTTCGGAGCCATGCCGATGCGTCGGCTCCTCCGCAGCCGCGTGCCGGCCGCCGCCCGGGACCGTACCTACGTCCTGATCCTCGTCGGGAAGCCCACCGATTCGACCGGGCTCGGCGGCGCCTCCTTCGCGTCGCAGATCCTCGACGAGGCCGAAGCCGCACAGAATCGCGGGGCGGTCCAGGTGCACGATCCCTTCCTGAAGCGAGTTCTCGTGGAGGCGACGAAGGAAGTCTGGGAGTGGCTCGAGGCGGAAAAGATCGAGGCCGGATGCAAGGACCTGGGGGCCGGCGGTCTCGGCGGCGCCTCTTCGGAGCTCGTGCTGGCGGGCGGATTCGGAGCCGACATCGACCTGGATCGGGTTCCGCGCTCCGACGAACCGCTGCTGCCGCACCAAATCCTGTGCGGCGAAACCCAGGAGCGCTTCGTCTGGGCGATTCCGGAGGAGCATGCGGGCACGTTCCTCTCGATCTTCAACGAACGGTACGAGCTGGGCCGAGTCTATCCCGGCGCCCGTGCCGCGGTGATCGGAACCGTGATCGCCGAGTCGGTCTATCGCGCGCGATGGGAAGGCGCCGTCGTCTGCGAGCTCTCGGCCGCGATTCTCGAGGAGTCTCCGATCGCGCCCCGACCGATCGCACCGCGCACGCAAGCGGCGCCGGTACGCGACCCGGGGTCCCCGGGGGATTGGTCCGACTGGTTGCGCGGGCAGCTCGGAGGATGGAACGCGGCGGCGCGGGCCCCGATCTATCGCAGCTACGACCAGGAGGTGCAGGGGCACGCGCTCTTCCGCCCGGGCGAGGCAGATGCCGGCGTCTGCCGCCCCATCTCCGGCGCGGCGCTCGGAATCGCGGTCTCGGTCGACGGAAATCCGGAGTACGGCAGCCTCGATCCGTATTGGGGCGGTGTTCTGTCGGTTCTGGAGAGCGCCCGCAACGTGGCCGCGGTCGGCGCCGAACCGCTCGCGATCACCGACTGTCTGAACTTCGGCAATCCGGAAGACGCTGTCTGTCTCGGCGATCTCGACGCCGCGCTGCGTGGGATGGCCGACGCCTGCCGCGCTCTCGGAAGCCCCGGCCACCCGGACGAGCCGCTCCCGATCGTGTCGGGGAACGTGTCGCTCTACAACCAGTCGAGTCGGGGACGCGCGATTCCGCCCTCTCCGATCGTGGCCTGCTTCGGGATCCTCCCGGACTACGGTCGAGCGGTGCCCCAACGGCTCTGTCGAACGGGAGACACGCTGCTGCTCGTCGGGGCGCGCGCGCGACACTGGGGACGTCCCGAGCGGGCCGCCGGGGGGCGCGTTCCCGATCGTCCACTCGCCGATCAGGTGACGGAGATTCGCACGGTGCAGAGCCTGGCGGCGGACGGAAGCCTTGCCGCGTGCCATGACGTCTCCGATGGCGGGATTCTCCGAACCCTCTTCGAAATGGC
>JAGQHR010000645.1 GCA_020431745.1 Candidatus Eiseniibacteriota bacterium | reverse complement strand
CGAGGACAACGACGACGTGACCAAGGTCTGGGCGAACTTCGAGATTCCGCAGGAGATGCTGGAGCGGATGGGCGGCTGAGAGCCGCCCGGACCCGCATCGACACAGGGAGAGGTCCAGTGCGGATTCTGGGATTGGATCCCGGCAGCCGGCTCCTCGGCTACGGCGTCCTCGAACGCGAGCGCAGCGGTTGGCGTCGACTCTCCAGCGGAGTGCTCCGTCTCAAACCCAATGATCCGATCCCGCATCGATTGGCCGAAGCGTTCACCGCCGTCCGGGAGATCATCCAGCTCCATCGCCCCGAACACGTCGCGATCGAAGAGTGCTTCGTGGCCCATTCCCCGCGTTCCGCCCTCGTGCTGGGACAGGTGCGCGGCGTGCTGCTCCTGGCGGCCCGGCTGGAGGAGACCGAGCTCCATGAGTTCGCTCCGCGCTCCGTCAAGCTGGCCGCGGTCGGGAACGGCGGCGCGTCCAAGGAACAGGTCCAGGCCATGATCCCCCGGCTCCTCGGCGACTGCCGGAGCGGTCTCGGCGCTGACGAAGCGGACGCGCTCGCTGTCGCCTGGTGCTGCGCGAACCAGCTCCGTTCTCCGATCGTGCGACCAGCCGGTACGTTGCGCGGAGCCGCGCGCTAGACGAGTTTCGACGAGTCTCCTGGCCCGACCGTCGCGCTCACCGGAAATCGCAGATCGATGTATCGCGGTTCCACCGGAATGACACTACACAGGCGAAACTCGCAGGCGTTGCCGGAGATTCCCGACGTGACTCGTCGATCTCTGCGAGATAAGATAGACATCTGATTTCATTCGAGTGTGTCACGTTTAGTTTCAGAAAATTTAGAAACATGACAAGCCATTGTTGTGAAAGAGGTTGATAGAGATGGCGGCGGATCAGCAGGCGATCCAGGACTTCCACGTCGTGACTACCATCGACGAGCTGCGCGCGATCGCCGACGAGGCTCGGGTCGAAGTTCTCAGCATGCTGTCCCGAGAGGCCATGACCGGGACCATGGTCGCTCGTGAGTTGAACGTTCCCGCCAGCCGAGCGCACTACCACCTGCAGCGTTTGCTGAAATCCGGGTTGATCCGAAACGTGAGCTCCTCGCGCCGTGGGGAGTGGAAGGGAGAGCGCTACTTCGTAGCCACCGCCCGCAACTACCTGGTCGATCCTCGGTTGGGCTGCCGGGATTCGGACACTACGACCGTTCTCAGTCAGTCGATCGCCGGAGCCTTTCTCGACTGGCGGCGGACCCGCGTCCTGGAAATCGATTGGGCTCCGCTGGCGCAAAAGGTAGCTCGAGACTCCCTGCGCATCCGACGCGGCGACCGAGTCCTCCTGACGTTCCATCCCAGTGCGATCGAGTTTGCCGAGACCCTTCTCATCCGGCTGGAAGCGACAGGCGCGATCGTCCATCCGCGGCCGTGGTCGAAGAACGTGGTCACCCGGACCCTCGATCACCATGGGGAGGACGAGCTCCGTCGCCGGCCTTTCATCCCGGAGTGGATCGACGGGGAACTGGATGTCGTTCTGCTGCTGACCCGTTCCCTTCTGGAAGGGCCGCCGCCCACCGAAGAGCAGCAGGCCAAGCTGCCGGCATTTTTTGAAGCGGTCTCGCGCTGGCAACGATCGGTCCGGGAACGTCAGCTTCGCTACCTGGAAATCGCGCTCCCTCAGCGAGCCGAGTTCGACCGTGGAACGATGTCGACAGAGGAGAGCATCGACGTCTTCTGGAGATGTATCGATGCGGATCCCCACGTGCTTCACGAACGCGGTGAGGGATTACGCGCGCTCGTGGTGGCGAATCCGGAGCTGCGCATCTGGAGTCCCGCGGGCACGAACCTGCGCGTAACGATCTCGCCGGAGCAGACGCAGGTTCACGACGGCATCGTCTCGGAAGAGGACATCCGGCGCGGTCGATGCGCGGAGTACCTGCCGAGTGGGTTGCTCTCGATGCTTCCGGTTCCCGGGAGCGGTGAAGGCGTCATCCGCGCACCGTACACGTTTTCCCAGGGGCGCGACTTTCGGGACATCACGCTGACGGTGCACGAGGGGCGGATCGTCGATCTCGACCTGGGCTCTGGGAACGAATCGCTCGCCGAGCAGATCCAGCGAGCTGCGGGGGAGCCGCGTCTGATTTCTGGAATCGACGTCGGGATCAATGTCGCGGGGACCGGCTCGACCGGAAAGCCCACGCTCGATTCCAGGATGGAGGGGGTAGTGACCGTGAGCTTTGGAAACAACGAGCTCGATGGCGGCACCGTGAGCTCCACTTTGACTCTCAATTTCCCGCTCATCAAACACTCGTTGAGCGCGGGGAACGAGAACCTGTGTCTGGATGGTCGACTCGCTTCGCAGGGCTGAACGACACGAGGCGTGAAGTGCCCTGACGCGGCTTGACGGATGCGGGTGTGCTCGAGGTCGGTGGCCGGCCGACGAACGTTTCACAGCCGGGGTGCGATACACACAGAAACAAAAGGAGGCGGTCAAATGACCAGATACGGTTCAACGGCAACGACTCGCACCGCGTTGCGGGCTCTGATTCGATCGATCCGGACACCGGTTTCATTGCAACGCACGGTGGCCCTGCTCGGACAGGTGGCAGTGTTCCTGACGGTTCCGGTTTGGGGGATGGATGCGCGGAGCCAGGAGATCGAATGGGAGCTCCTACGACCGACCAACTCGGGTATCCCGGGGGAGATCGTGGAAAACGTGGTCTGGGCGCCGGACGGCAAGCTCTGGGTCGCGGCCGAACAGCCGCAATGGCAGGAAGGAGGCGTCGGCATCCTCGATCTCCAGACGGAAATCTGGACCGGCTTCAGCAACTGGCAGTCGCCGCTTCCCAGTCACTTCGTCGGCGATATCAAGTTCGACGCCCAGGGAGTGGCGTGGATCGGCTCCTC
>JAGQHR010000644.1 GCA_020431745.1 Candidatus Eiseniibacteriota bacterium | reverse complement strand
TGAAAGGCGCTGCCCGGCGGAAGCGGATCCAGCGCGGCCAGGATCTCCTCCAGAGGGTCGGTCCCCCGCGCGAGAATCGGACGCACGTCCAGATGACGCAAGGTGGGCTGCGTCGGGGAGGGAGCTGATCGGTTCTCGTCGCGTGGATCGTTCATCGCCGGATCTTTCGCGGCGCAGTGTAGCATGCGATCCTGGATCGGGACACCGAAGCGCGGGCGGCGTTTCCGTCCCCATCGGGATCGAACCCGGGAGAGGAGCCATCATGGGCACGAAGGCGAGTGCGCACGCCGGACCGAGCGCGTTCTTCACCGCGGATCACCGCGAGTGTGACGCGCTCTGGGCGGAGCTCGAGGGGATCTGCGGGGACGGGAAGGCCGACGCGGTGGAGTCTGCATGGATGCGATTCGACCGGGCGATGCGTCGTCATTTCGCGATGGAGGAGGAGGTCCTCTTTCCCGCACTGGAAGAGGCGACCGGAATGCCCAGGGGAGCGGGGCCGATCGCGGTCATGCGGATGGAACACGATCAAATGAAGGGGATGCTCGGGCAGATGGCGGACGCCCGGGGCGATGGCCGGGAGCTCCTCGATCTGGGTGATACCCTGCTCATGCTGATCCAACAGCACAACACCAAGGAAGAGGGCATTCTCTACCCGATGGCCGACGACGCGCTGGCCGCGGGGTGGAGCGAGCTCGCGACCCAGCTCGACCGCTACTGATCGGTGCGGCGGAAGGAAACGGGGCGGATCCGCGTGATCCGACGCGGAGGACGCCCCCGTTCTCGTTCCACCACCCTCGGGCTCAGTCCCGGCCGTTGCCCGCGCCGGCCTCCACGACGGCGATCGCGGTCATGTTGAGGACGTCCTGCATCTCCGACTGGGGTTGGAGCAGATGGACCGGCTTGTGGATCCCCTGGAGGATCGGGCCGATCTGCTCCGCGCCGCCCAATCGTTGCAGCAGCTTGTAGGCAGCGTTGGACGCCTCCAGGACCGGGAAGATCAGGACGTTCGCCGGCAGCCGGGTGAGCCGACTGAACGGGAAGTGCCGGTCGATCATGCCCGGAGTGACCGCGACGTCGGCGTGCATTTCCCCGTCGACGACGAGGTCGGGCTCTTCGACGGCAAGGATCCGGAGCGCCTCGCGGATCTCGGCGATGCCCGGACCGTGGGCCGAGCCGAAGCTGGAGAAGGAGACGAACGCGACCCGAGGAACGACACCGAATTCGCGGGCCGTCCGGGCAGTCTCCCGGGCGATCTCGGCCAGCTCCGGTCCAGTGGGCCGGATGTTGACCGTCGTGTCGGCGAAGAAGAGCATGCGCTCCTGCGCCATCATCACGTGCACCCCGCTGACCCGGCTGACGCCCGGCCGCATGCCGACGATCTCCAACGCCGGACGCAGGGTCTCGGGAATCCGGTGGGAGAGACCGCAGATCATTCCGTCGGCGTCTCCCATCCGGACCATCATCGCGCCGAAGTGGATCGGATTCCGCATGGCGGAGCGCGCGCCGTCCAGGGTCAGTCCCTTGCGCTGCCGCAGCCGGTAGTACTCCTGCACGTAGCCGTCCATCCGATCGCTCGACTCCGGATCGAGGAGCACGCTGTCGCCGGGGTCGAGCTCGAGGCGGCGGAAGGTCTCCCGGATGGTGTCGGGACGTCCGAGCAGCACGGGGGTGGCCATGCCCTCTTCCCGCACCATGCTCGTCGCGCGGAGGATCCGCGGGTTTTCTCCCTCGGGATACACGATCCGCTTGGGACGCGTCCGCGCCTTGTTCATGATGCTCCGCATCACGCCCCGCGTCTTGCCGAGCATCCCTTCTAGATGATCCCGGTACTCGTCGAGGTCCAGCTGCCGGCGCGCGACGCCGGTCTTCATCGCGGCCTCCGCGACGGCGCGGGCTTCCCAGAGGAGCACCCGGGAGTCGAACGGCTTGGGGATGAGATACTCCCGTCCGAAGTGGAAGTCGGCATCGCCGTAGGCCTTGGAAACGGAGTCCGGCACGTCCTGCTTCGCCAATGCAGCGAGCGCGCGCGTCGCGGCCATCTTCATCTCCTCGTTGATGGTCGTGGCCCGACAGTCGAGCGCACCCCGGAAGATGAAAGGGAAGCCCAGGACGTTGTTGATCTGGTTGGGGTAGTCGGAGCGTCCCGTGGCAATGATGACGTCGTCGCGGGCCGCCAGCGCATCCGGATAGGTGATTTCGGGGTCGGGATTGGCGAGCGCGAAGATGATCGGTTGATCCGCCATCCCCTTGAGCCACCTCGGATCGAGCGCCCCCTTGACCGAGAGTCCGAGGAAGAGATCCGCGCCGCGAAGCGCTTCTTCCAAGGTGCGGGCTTCGGTCGGTCTGGCGAACTCCTGCTTGATCGGGTTCATGCCCTCGGTCCGTCCCTGGAAGAGGACCCCCTTGCTGTCGAGCATGAGGATGTTCTCGGGACGGATGCCGAGGTTGATGTAATGCCGGGCGCAGGCCACGCCGGACGCGCCGGCTCCGGAGACGACGACCCGCATGTCCGCGAGCTTCCGGCCGGTGAGCTCGGCCGCGTTGAGGAGTGCCGCGCCCGAGATGATCGCGGTGCCGTGCTGATCGTCGTGGAAGACCGGGATCTGCATCGTCTCGCGCAGCACGCGTTCGATGTAGAAGCACTCGGGAGCCTTGATGTCCTCCAGGTTGATGCCGCCGAAGGTGGGCTCGAGCAGCTGACACGCCTTGATGATGTCTTCCGGGTCTTCCGAGGCGAGCTCGATGTCGAACACGTCGATGTCGGCGAAGCGCTTGAAAAGGACCCCCTTGCCCTCCATGACCGGCTTGCCCGCGAGGGGGCCGATGTTGCCGAGCCCGAGCACGGCGGTTCCGTTGGTAACGACCGCGACCAGGTTGCCGCGGGCCGTGAAGTCGAACGCCGTCTCCGGGTCC
>JAGQHR010000643.1 GCA_020431745.1 Candidatus Eiseniibacteriota bacterium | reverse complement strand
CAAACCATTGGAGGCCACGCTCTCCACGACGGAAAACCTCACGCGGATGGAAACCGAGGTGGAAGAGGGACGGGTCGCGATCAACCTTCACTTCTCCTATGGAACCAACATCGACTTCGCGCTCCAGGACGCCTCCAAGAACCTCGATCGCGCCCGGGCCAACCTACCGGAAGAGGCGGATCCACCGACGATCTTCAAGTTCGATCCGTCGCAGATTCCCGTCTACGAGGTCGCGTTCTCCTCGGCCACGCGGGATCTGATCTTCCTGCGCGACTGGGCCGAGTTCCGTCTTCGCCCGCAGCTGCTCACCGTCGAAGGCATCGCCTCCGTCGACGTCTCGGGAGGGCTGACGCGGGAGATCCAGGTGATCCTGGATCAGGAACGGCTCCGCTCCTATGGATTGACCGTTTCCCAGGTCACCGACGCCCTGCGGGAGGCGAACCAGGACGTGGCGGCCGGTCGTGTCTCTTCCCCACGTCGCGAGGTCGTCGGTAAGACGGCGGGCAAGTTCCGGAACGTCGAGGACGTGCGCACGGTGCTCCTGACCCTGCCCGGAGGACGGCACGTCCCGCTCTCCGAGGTCGCGGAGATCCTCGACACGAATCGGGAGCAGCGGCTGTGGGCGCGTCTCAACGGCAGTCCTGCGGTCAAGATTTCGATCCGGAAGCAGCCGAACGCGAACACGGTGAAGGTGGCCGATCAGATCGACGCGCGGCTGCACGAGCTCGCGAGCACCGGCTTCATCCCGTCCGACGTCGCCTACGAGACGATCCAGAACCAGGCCGACTTCATCCGGGGATCGGTCTCGGCGGTGCGCAACGCCGCGCTCCTGGGCGCGCTCCTCGCGATGTTCGTCGTCCTGATCTTCCTCGGATCGTTGCGCAAGACGTTCGTGATCGGACTCGCGATCCCGCTCGCGGTGCTCGCCACCTTCGTGATGATGGGTCTGTCCCACCTCACTCTCAACATCATGTCCCTGGGTGGTCTCGCCCTCGGGGTGGGGCTCCTCATCGACAACTCGATCGTCATGCTCGAAAACATCTTCCGTCACAAAGAGGAAGGCAACGAGGACCCCGAAGAGGCCGCGCTGGAAGGATCCGCCGAGGTGCAGAGCGCGGTCACGGCATCGACGGTCACGAACCTGGCAGCGGTGGTGCCCTTCCTGCTCATCAGCGGGCTGGCCGCCCTCATCTTCCGTGAGCTCATCCTCACCATCTCCTTCGCCATCCTCGCCTCGCTCCTGGTGGCGCTCACCGTCGTCCCGATGCTCGCGGCTCAGCTCGCCAAGATCCGCTTCACCAGCCATCTCACCGGCTTCGGTCCGATCGCGGCGTTCGATCGTGGGCTCGGCAAAGTGCGCAGCGCCTACGTCCGCTCCGCCACCGCCTGGGTCGTGAAAGGCCGCTGGGCCGTGCTCGGCATCGCAGTGCTCGCGCTGGTCGGCTCGCTCTTCGCGACCCGTCGTCTCGGAAACGAGTTCCTCCCCCAGGTGGATGACGGAAACGTCAGCATCAGCATCTCGCTGCCGCCCGGTGCGTCGGCAGAGGAGACGAACCGGCTCACACAGGAAGTCGAAGGAATGGTCACGCAGATGCCGGATGTCCTCGGCATCTTCGCGACCGCGGGCGGGCGCTTCTTCGGATCCGGTGTGCGGGAGAGCGCGGGCACCGGATCGATCGACGTCGTGCTGGCCCCGCGGGGCGACCGCACCATGACTTCCGATGCCTGGGTGCGCAGCATGCAGGCGAAGATTCAGCAACGCGGCTTTCCGGGAGCGCGCATCTCCGTCCGTCCGCCGCGCATCCGGGGTCTGCGGACATCCGCTTCGGGGTCCGCGGTCGCCCTCGACGTCCAGGGAGACGACCTGGGAGAGCTCCAGCGGATCGCGACCGATCTGATGGTCCGACTCCAGGACGTGCCCGGCCTGGAGAATCTGGAACCCTCGGCGGAGGAAGCGAGCCCCGAGCTCACCATCGAGCTCGATCGCGAACGGGCCGCCTATCTGGGGCTCTCCGTGGCCGCAGTCGGACAGACCATTCGCACCGCGCTCGACGGGTCGGTTCCGACCCGTTTCAGTGCCGGCAATCAAGAGTACGACCTGCGGGTGATGTTCCCGCGCGATCGATTCACGAGCCCCGAAGAGCTGGGTTCCATCGCTCTCTTCCCGGGCTCGGCGGAAGGCGCCCCCATCTATCTCCGGGACGTCGCGAAGGTCAACAACACCTTGGGCCCGACCACCATCCGTCGTGAGAACCAGAACCGGGTGCTGCAGCTCACGGGGGACGTCATCTCCGAGGTCGCGTCGGTCGGCGAGGTGAACGACGAGATCCGCCGACGTCTGGCTCGCCTCGATCTGCCCGACGGCTACGCGGTGCTGATCGGAGGGGAGCAGGAAGCGATCGAAGAGAACAACCGGCAGCTCGCGATCGTCGTCGCGCTCGCCATCTTCCTCGTCTTCGTCGTGCTCGCCGTCCAATACGAAAGCGTCGTCAATCCGCTGGTGATCATCCTCGCGATCCCGCTGTCCCTGATCGGGGTCGGACTGTTGCTCGCGTTGACGGGCACCTCGCTGAGCGCCCCCGTGCTGCTGGGCGTGATCCTCCTCGCCGGAATCGTGGTCAACAACGCGATCCTGCTCGTTCACCAGGCCCTGACGTACATGCGCGAGGATGGAATGTCGCCGCGGGAAGCCGTCGTGGCTTCGGTTCGAACTCGAACCCGGCCGATCTTCATGAGCTCCCTGACGAGCGTATTCGGCATGCTCCCGCTGGTGCTGATGACCGGCGCTGGCAGTGAACTTTACCGCGGCATCGGCAGCGTGGTGGTCGGAGGTCTGACGGTCTCCACGCTCTTTACACTGGTCGTGGTCCCGGCGATGTTCTCCCTGTTCATCGATGCCCGCGCTTGGCTCATGG
>JAGQHR010000642.1 GCA_020431745.1 Candidatus Eiseniibacteriota bacterium | reverse complement strand
CCGCGACATCGTTCGCGGACGGCGCAACCGAGCGTCTCTCCAGAGCCTGGCGTCTCTTGCGGGACGTGGATGATCCGGAGGCCATCGGCGATCTCTTCACACCTGCGACGCCGGACGACCTGGAAGCGTCGGTCGAAGCAAGCGCCCGGACGCTCGAAGCGTCGCTCCAGGAAGCCCGCTTCCGTCATCGGGACGCGTGCCGGGAGCTGGAGACGGCTCGCGAGCAGCTGCCGCGCTGGCAGGAGATCGGCGACGCGCTGGCGGAAGCGCGGCCCGTGGTCGACGCCCTCGGCGAGCTGACCCGACTGCTGGCCGATGGAAAGTTCGTCGGCCACGTCGTTCGACACCAGCAGCGCGGTTTGCTCGCCATCGCATCGGAGCTCCTTCGTCAGACCTCAGGCGGGCGCTTCGGTTTCGCCGAGACGTTCGAAGTCGTCGACCTCCTGACCGGTCAGGTCCGCGGCGTGAAAACGCTCTCGGGAGGGGAGACCTTCCTCGCCAGCCTCGCGCTGGCACTCGGATTGGTCGAGCTGGCCGGCCGGGCCGGTGGACGACTCGATGCGCTCTTCCTCGACGAAGGCTTCGGGTCGCTCGACGCGAACTGCCTGGCCGAGGCGCTCGATGCCCTAGGACGCCAGGCCAGCGCCGGCCGCCTCGTTGCCGTCATCAGCCATCTCCATGCCGTGGCCGAGGCGATCGATGATGTCCTGTTGGTCACCCGCGACGCGTCCGGGAGCCGCGCCCGCTGGCTGGGCGGCGCCGAACGCGACGCTTTGGTCCTCGAAGACGCCGGCAGTGGGCTGCTCGTATGATCGCACGCGACGAGATCAGCCGGCTCGGGGCCGCCGGGCGATCAAGACGGCTCGGAGTGGCGTTCCTGTTCGGACTCGCAGCGTTGTGCGGATGCGGCTCCCCGGACAGCTCGCCCCCAGGACGCACCTCCGCAGCGGCAGAACCCGGCAACCGCACGGAAGAGTCGGCAACCCCCATTCCCCAGCCCGACCAAGCCGTCTCGGACGACGCGCGCGAGCGCGATCTCGAGCTCGGCAGCGCGCAGAAGACCGACTATCTCGCGTTGCAGGCGTCGCTGCGATCGGCGCTGTCCCAAGCGGATCCCTCGATTGCGGCGATGGCGACCTACACCGACGGAACGGTCACGGCACGGGATGCGGCCTCGCTGCTCCGCGCCCTGGGGAGCGCGGCCGAAGGGGCCGTGATCTTCGTCCCCTCCGACGGCCTGATCGATCTCACGGGACACCAGCGCATCGAAATCCCCGCGGGGGTGACCCTCGCCAGTGGACGGAACGTCGACCGTGCGAAAGGCGCGTTGCTCTTCACGAACGATCCGGATGCGACGCTCTTCGTGGCCGGCGCGGGCAGCCGAGTCGTCGGACTGGATCTCATGGGGCCCGATCCGTCCCCACGCTCCTATCAGCTCGAACGGCTCTATCAGGAAGGCGGCAGCGATCTGTACTACGCGGTCCCGGCGTCGATCGGGATCTATAGCGAAGCCGACGACGTCCTGGTGGAGAACTGCGAGCTCTGGGGTTGGAGCAACGCCGCGATCTCGCTCGGTCCCGGTGCACAGCGCGCCCGGATCCGGCACTGTTTCATCCACCACAATCAGAGGCTGCGTCTGGGCTACGGCGTGCACCTGGATCAGGCCGACGCGCTTCTCGAAGCCAACCTGTTCGACTGGTATCGGCACTGCGTCGCCGGATCCGGCCGAGACGGCACCAGCTATGAGGCCCGTTTCAACTATGTGCTGCCCAATGCCAGCGGCCACGCCTTCGACATGCACGGCGGCGTCGATCGCAACGACGGCACCGATCTAGCCGGCGACTCGATCCTCATCCACCACAACATCGTCGAAGCCGCGCAATTCCCCGCCGTCGTCATCCGGGGACGCCCCACGGGACGCGTGGCGATCACGGACAACCAGTTCCGCAACCCCGATCCGGCCCGGACGATCGTCCTACAAGGCGGCGCCGAGGGCGTGGTCGACACCGGAAACCGGTTCGGGGTCTCGTCGATGCGGGCCAAGTAATTCCACCCCTCTGCCACAGATCTGACAAACCTCCCGGCTAGCGTTCACGGCAGATTCGATCCACGGAACGAGGACCGGTTCGTCGGATCGAGTTCGGGATGTCCGTCCCGATCGGGGGCGGAGAATCGGAGGACGGCGTCCCTCGGCAGGATCCGCGCCCGACCGTGGTCGGGTGCGGCGGATCGGAGGATTTCGAAATGAACCGCATGGATCCACTCGCGGTGCTGCTCCGCTGTCCGGTGAGCGTCCGGATCGTCGTGATGATCTGCATGGTCGTGATCGGTCTAACCCCTTCCGCCGCAGCCCGGGCCGACGACCTTTCCTGCCCGAAGACGACGCATGCGATCCAGGTCGATGGGGCCCTCGACGAATGGGAGGGCGCGCTCACTTCGTTGGAGTCCGGCAAGTTGTCTGCGGCCATGCGCCATGACGACCGGTACCTCTACCTCGCGATCGCGATCTCCGATCCCGTCTACCAACGACAAGTTCTGGGACAGGGACTATTCGTGTACCTCGACGTCCAGGGCGGCAAGGAACGCGACTTCGGAGTCCACTTCCCACTCGGTTTGTCGGAAATGGGATTGCGACCGGATCGAGCGGCCGACCGCGAGGACGAAGGGCCTCCCGACCCCGAACGAATGCAGATGCGAGGTCCCGATCCCTCCGCGCTGCAGCAGCTCTACGATGGGGTGGCTTCCGAGCTGGAGGTCATCGACGGACCCTACTCGTCCCATCGACTTCGCGTCGATGCCACACCCGGAGTCCGGGTCGTCGAGCGATACGCAAACGCCGTCCTCACCTACGAGCTGCGAGTCCCGCTCCGCGAGTCGGACGACGAGCCCTACGCGGTAGGAATTCAGGACACGAAGAAG
>JAGQHR010000641.1 GCA_020431745.1 Candidatus Eiseniibacteriota bacterium | reverse complement strand
AGGACGCCCGGTAGCCGTCTCGCGGACTCCAACTACGGGCGACGCCTCCGTCCTGAGAAGCGGAACGATCCTGCGCCCGGCAGATCCAGCGAATCCCGGCGCGTACTGCGGCTTCTGGACCCGGGTCCGTGGCTGGCAAGCCGGCCAGGTCACGCAGGACCATGAGCCTGGCGGATTGCGGCATATGCAGAAAGGTTCGCCAGCCGCGGATCGAATTGCGGAGGGATCGGATCCGTGTACCAGACCGGACCACCCCGAGAATCATCTCGCTCACGTACCTCCGGATCGAATCCCGAGCCTAAGGGTCGGCAACGAGCATACCGATCCTGGAAAGACCCGGATACAATGTCCATTGGGAGTTATCGGCGGGGCGCTTGTACAGCCGCAGGAATTCGCGTTGCGGACGGTCGCGGACGTCCTCTTCTCCGATGCCTCCAGAGACGGTCGCGATCTGGACGACGACCGACGAAGACGGATCCATTCGGGACGGAAGTTTCGATCCCGACCCGGAGGCACATGCCCGCCTTTACCCGACCGACCTCCCGAGACCCGATCGCGGTCGTGGTCGGCCTCGAGTTGAACGCGCTGGGGATCACCAGAGCGCTCGCGCGCCGAGGCGTTTCCTGCTGGGCGGTCGCCGCGGACCCGTCGACTCCGCTCAAGGCGAGCCGTTCGATTCAGAGAGTCGTCCTCGCGCCTGAGTGGAGCCGAGATGCCGTGCTCGATACGCTCCAGCGGCTCGGACGGGAGATCGGAGCGCCCTCGGTCCTCCTCCTATCGAAAGATGAATCGGTACTCTGGGTCTCCTCTGCCGAACGCGAGCTCACGCCGTGGTTTCGAATCGCCCTCCCACCCCCGGCGGTGGTCGATCTCCTGATGAACAAGGCGCAGTTCTACGCACGTGCGCTCGAGCGGGGGTGGCCTGTCCCCCGGGGATTCCTGTGCGAAAGCGAGACCGAGATCGAATCGGTTCTGAACCAGGTTCCCTTTCCTGTCATTCTCAAGCCCCAGCTCCGCAACTCGACGTACCGGAAGCAGCGCATCGCCAAGGGATTCCGGATCGAGAATCCGACCGAGCTGCGCGAGGCCTACCGGACGGTGGCGCGGTGGGAGCCGGAAGTCATCATCTCCGAGTGGATCGAAGGTCGCGACGATCAGCTCTATTCGTGCCGGGGATTCTGGGATCGCGACGGGGGTCCGGTCGTACAACACGCGGCTCGCAAGCTGATGCAGTGGCCGGTGCAGGTCGGCAACATGGCGGCACTCGAGATTCCTGCACCGGAAGACTGGAAGGAGCCCCTCCGGATCGCGAACGAGGTGTTCCGCGAAGTTCGGATGTGCGGCATCGGCGCGATGGAATTCAAACGCGCCCCGGATGGCCGCTTCCTCATTCTCGAACCCTGCGTCGGACGGACCGTGTATTCCCACGAGATCGGACCCCTCAATGGATACGACATCCCCTGGGCCGCCTATCGCTTCCTCGCGACCGAGCCTTCCGACGGTGCGTCCTCGTCATCCGATGGGCAAGAGCCCCCGCCGTCCCGCCTATCATCACCGGAGCGCGTGCCGCAACCGCCACCGGCTCGCGGGTCCCTCCGCTTGATCGACGGTCCGCGAGCCCGCAAAGCCGCCGTGGAGTACGTGCGACGAGGAATCTTCACTCAGGAGGAGGTTCGACAGGTCCTCTCCTCGCCGCACCTGGACATGACCTATCGGCGGGAGGATCCGTGGCCGAGCGTCCGCCTGTCCCTGCGCCGATGGGTCCGCCGCATTCGAAACATGGTGAATCGACGGCGCACTTCGAAGAGCCAGTGAGAGTACCCTTCCTCGTGGCGTCTTGTCAGGAGCCCCCCGGGATCGAGCCCTTCCGGGGCGACGTCCTTCATCGGGCGAGGCGACCTCGCCCAAAGCGGAGAATCGCCCCACCATCACCCACGACATAGGTCGTCCCATCCCGTCCACGCCATACCGACCGCAACCAGTTGTCGGTCGGGAATCGCTCCTGGGTCCAATCCGTTCCGTCGAAACGCATCATGAAACCCAACGCCCCCGTCGCGAATGCGTCGTCCGGAGTCCCGCCGAATCCGATGAGGTCCTGCTGGAGCAGTCGGTATACGGGTTCCCAGAGATCCTTGCCGTCATGGAACACCATCATCCCGGCGCCGTGTCGATTCTCGATCCTTCCATCGGGGAACCGGGCCTGCGACTCGGCTCCGCTTCTCCCGAAACCGAGGTCTTCGCCGACGAGGTAGATCTCGTTCTCGGAGAATCCTCCGACCGCCTGATAGAAGAACGCGCGATTCAGGTTTGGAGCCGTAGACCAGTCCACGCCGTCGAAGTGCAAGACGGTCCCGAAATCCCCGGCGGCGTAGACATTGTCGGGCGCCGTGCCCCAGACGCCGCGCAGAACATCCTGCGTTTCCGCCGGCATGACGTTCCACGAGGTACCGTCGAAATGCACGATCACCCCGGCGTTGCCGACGGCGAAGACATCGTCCACGCCGCTGCCCCAGACTCCCCACAACGGAAGGCTCGTCGGGCTGCTCATGGGCGACCACCGGTTTCCATCGAAGTGGAGAATCAGCCCTTCGTTGCCGACCGCGAAGGCGTCTCCCGCGGCAGCGCCCCAGATGTCGTACAGATCGGTGGACGTACCCGACTCCATGGCGACCCATCCCTGTGCATCTCTTCGGAGGATCGTCCCCTGCAGTCCGACGGCGAGCAGGGAGGCTTCGTCCTCTCCCCAAAGGCCCCACAAATTCCGCGTGGTTCCTTCCTCCCGGAACCGGAAGCCGCCGCCGCTCTCTTCCAAAATGATCCCGACAGCACCGACCGCGGTCGCTCCGAGATCGGAAACCGTGATCCCAAAGAGCGTTGAGAAGCCGTCACGAACCGTGCTGGTCCAACCGTGCCCATCGAAGT
>JAGQHR010000640.1 GCA_020431745.1 Candidatus Eiseniibacteriota bacterium | reverse complement strand
TACGGATTCCCCCACTGCACGGGCCGGACGCCTGCACCAGATCGCAAACGACGAACGGGTGGCCCGTTGCTGCCGCTTCGCGGTTTCGACGCGGGAGGTTCATGTCCGCGCTCCTGCGAGATCGGTCCCGAGCAGACGATTCCCCAACGACGGACCGGCCACGTAGCTCTCCAGCACCCGGTCCCAGTCGAAGCGTTCCCGCACCCGCGCGGACGCCCGCAGCCGGCGCGCCGCGTGCTCCTCCGGATTCCGGCGCAGCTCCTCCGCGATCTCGCGGATCTTCTGGGCCCAGCAGGAGGGCGACCGCACCGGCGTGACCCAACCCGTGCTCCCGGGTTCGATGATCTCCCGCGGTCCGCCGATGTCGGAGACCAGAGCGGGCAGACCGCAGCTCTGCGCCTCGAGGACCGCCATCCCGAAGGTGTCGGAGGTGCTGGGAAACACGAAGAGATCGCAGCCGGAATAGATCTCGGGCAGGACCTCGATCTCCTGCCGCCCGAGGAAGTGGACCCAATCCCCAGCCGCCTTCTTGAGCTCGTCCTCGTGGGGACCGCTCCCCGTGATGACCAGATGCAGATCGGGGTCGGAGGCGCGGGCGAGACGACAGGCCTCGAGGAGGAAGTCGAGCCGCTTGTCGTGCGAGACCCGCCCCACGTAGAGGAGCCGAGTCCCGTCGGGAAGACCGTAGCGTTGTGCGATCCGCCCGCGCGCCCCCGTCCGTGCGCAGAAGTGGGCCGTATCGACACCGCGCTGGAAGAGTCGCATCCGCGTCGCGTCGTAGCCGCGGCGCCGGAGGATCGAGATGTACTCGCGCGTCGGAACCGCGATCTCGTCCATGCTCGCGTAGAACCACTTGACGAAGTCCTCGAGCGCATGGAGCACGTGATCTTCGGAAACGATCTCCGCCGCCTGCTGCAGATAGTCCGTGTGATAGACGCCGATCGTGCGGGCGTGGATGAGCTTTCCCAGGATGAGGCCGAGCAACCCCACCGGACCCGGCGTCGACACGTAGATCTCGTCCGGTTCGAACGCGACGAGCTGCTCCAACGATCGCATCAGCGCGGGTACCTTCATCCGGTAGACGCCGTAATACGGCAGCTCGAACTCACGGACGAAGGGAAGATTGACCAGGTTGGGCACGGCGGGCTCCGGCAGCTCGTCTTCGGCCAGCGAGCTCACGATGGTGATCGAGCGGCCCCGTTCGTGCGACAGCCAACCGATGTGACGCAGGGTCACCGAAGGACCATTGAGATGGCTCAACGTATCGGTGAACCAGAGGATCCGCTTGCCGGGCTGTGGCGTCGGTCGGCCGCTGAGCTCGAGGAGCTGAGTCAACAGGTCCCGCTCGCGATACAGGTGCTGCAACGCCGAAGCGATCGGCCAGGCTGCGAGAGCCCCCGGCGCGAAGGTGGCGAAACGGCGGACCAGCGCGCTCCAATCATTGCGCGCCAGCTCCATCTCGACCGACTCGACGACCCGCGTGACGAGAACGTCGCTGAGCTCGGCCAACGCTTCGTACGCGACGTGCACGCGGTTGTCGATCTCGACTTCTCCCTCCGCGCAGCGGGTCGCGAGATCGCCCAGGATCTGCAAGGCACGATCGCGCCGGAACCGGCCGTGTGCGCCCAAGGTGCGCGCCTTGAGTCGATCGAGGCGGCTCGGAGTGGGACTGAAGACCAGGCGCCCGATCTCCCCGATCCAGAATCCGGACGTGCCCAGCTTTTCGCTGCCGGCCCGGTCGATGGTCTGCTTGTAGGTCGAGAAGCAGAGCGCGCGGAAGTCGATCGACTTACCCGCGGGTTCGATCTCCCCTGCTTCGAGCTGAGAGAGGAACCGGTCGCTCGGCCCCTCCACCTCCGTCCAGGTCCGTCCCACGAAGACCCCGGCCCGGTCGTCCGAACCGGCCGTGAACCGCTTGATCCAGGGCGTCCGCCCCTTCGGAGCCAGTCCGTGCTTGCGCGCCATCGACTCGATCGCGTCCGGCGTGAGCGACCGGAGCGTCTCCATCCAGGTGCCGTTGTTGAGCGCGCCGCGGCTGCCGTTGATCCCTTCGAAGGTGTCGAAGAGCAGGATCGCCTTCTCGAGATCCTCCATCGTGAGCCGGCCGTTGAGCGAATAGACGGCGTGAGCGACCGAGTGCGGCAGACGCCGGCTTTCGAGGTAGCTCCGGAGCTCGTAGATGTCGCGCCCCAGCCGCCGCATCTCCGCGAACTCGGCCGCGGTGAACCCGTAGACGAGGACGTTCAGCTTGCAGCCGGTCTCCGGAAACACGGTCGTGATCTCGACGCCGGTGAAACAATCGCCCGGGTGCCGCTCGACCAGCTCGAGCACCCCGTCGATGGCGTCGTGATCGGTGATGGTGACCAGGTCCATGCCACGCGCCTTCGCGACCTGGTAGATCGACTCGGGATCCGTCGAGCAGATCGGGGAGAGCAACGACGTCCAACCAGTCCGGGGCGGTGAGGAGTGCCGGGAATGGACGTGGAGGTCGGCCTTGAGCCGGGCTCGTTTTTCGCGGATGAGCTGCATCTGTTCCAATTGTCGGACGGCGGCCGATACAGCTCAAAACAAGACCCTGCGAGAAACATGTTAGGCAACGACTCGGACGGCAGCTCACGTTCAGGGGGCCGGCCCCACGCGCTGCCGGAGGATGGTCAGAGCCTCGGGATACCCGCCGATCCGCGCTTCCGGGATCTTGCGCTCCAGGAACTGGAGGGTCTCCTCGCAGCCCTCGGAATCTCCTTCCGCGAGCTGGGATTGCGCCAGAGTGAGGAGCACGGACAGATAGACCCGCGACATCATCCGGGACGTGTCGTCGATCTCGATGTCCGGATCGGCGATCCCTGCGTAGTCGAGCTGTTCGAGCAAGCGGTGCCGCAGCCGCCCCAGATCCTGCACTGCCGGGTCCCTCGAGGGCACGAAACGGTAGGCCAGACCATCG
>JAGQHR010000639.1 GCA_020431745.1 Candidatus Eiseniibacteriota bacterium | reverse complement strand
ATTCCCAATCTGGTCGACCTTCTCGGACAGGCCGGTGGTCTGGGACCGAACGCCGATCTCTCCGGGATCCGGGTGGTGCGTCGCGAAGGAGAGACCCAGCGCACCATGACGGTGGACCTGACGCGTGCCGTGCAGACAGGCGATCTGAGCGCGGTGCCGCAGCTGCAGCCCGACGACGTCGTGATCATTCCGGGCGCATCGGTGGGCGGCGTGGCCACGGGCGGCGTCGGCGGTGAGCCGATCTATGTCATGGGCCTGGTCGGCACGCCGGGTGCGATCCCCGCGAGCGGCGGTCTCAATCTGATGCAGGCACTCAGCCTGGCCGGAGGCGTCGCCCCGACGGCCGATCTCTCCGCCGTCGAGGTGGTCGCCCGCGATCCGTCCGGGTCGTACCTGATGCGGGTCGATCTCGAAGCGGAGATCCGCTCCGGTAGCGGCGGACCGATGCTCCACGCGGGCGATGCGATCCGGGTCATCGATCGCCGCGGTGGCGTGGGTGCGGCGGCGGTCGATGCCGCGCGTGTCACCCTCAGCGCCTCGCGCGATCTCCTGAACATTCTCGCGATCCGCGACGTGCTGCGGAACAACTGACCGGCCTGGGCCGGGGGGCCCGTTGGCTTCCGACCGGACTACGAGGAGCTCGATGCAGACCGACATCCAGATGCGGGAAACGGTAGACCTGCGCAACTACCTGTCGCTGCTGTGGCGGCGCAAGTGGATGGTAATCGTTCCGACGCTCGTCGCCGGAATCGCGGGCTTCGTGATCACGATGCCCAAGATCATGCGGCCACTCTATCGCTGCTCGGCGACCCTCCTCATCGAGCAGCCGGCCAACCTGACGCGCGACCTCGAAGGGCTGGTCGCCAGCACCTCGCTGCAGGAACGGCTCGCGCGACTGGACAGTCAGGTCCAGTCGAACGAATTCCTGACCCAGATCATCGACAACACGGGAATGCGCGACGACGTCGCCACGCGCCGCTGGGCGGAGCGGAATCAAAAGAAGTACCCTGACATGACCGTCGACGAGCTGGTCGATCTCAAGCTGTTGCGCTACCTGCGGCAGAGCATCCGGATCCGGGCCGGGGCGGCCAACCAGATCGAAGTAGCGGCCGTCGACTACTTTCCCGATCGTTGCTACGCCCTGGTGCGGAACCTCTCTTCGGCCATCATCGAAGCCAACCGGTCGGTCCAGCTCGAGCAGCTCCGGACGACGGCGGCGTTCAGCAACAGCCAGCTCCTCGACTACAAGCGTCGTCTCGACGAAGCGGAGGACCGCCTCGAGACGTTCAAGAAGTCGCAGGCGAATCGGGACGCGCGTCCGGGCCTCGTGGATGCAGGGAACCTCTCCCGGGTCCAGGAGCTGCGCCGGCAGGCAGCCGACGACGAGGATCGCTACCAGCGGGAAGCGGCGGACGCCCGGGCCTCGCTCCGCAGTCAGGGTGCTGCGTTCGGATCGCTCGACGATCTGCTGAAGACGCCGGAGCTGTCCGGACCTTTGAACGAGGCGGCGAAGCTGGAGAAGAACTACGTGCGTCAGTCGCTGCTGGAAGTCGGCCAGCCGGGCGTGAACAGCCAGGCCACCGCGATCCAGCTCGCGCGGCTCATCTCCGGCATGCGGGACGTGCTCCGGAACGCTCTTTCCGACGACTCCGGAATGAGCGGGGACGCGGCCCACGCCGCCGAGAACTACCTCATCGCGGTTGCGCAGTCGCAACTCGCGGAAACCCGGTTGGGAGAGTACGACCGGTACATCGGAGAGTACTCGCAGCGAGTCACCTCGGTGCCCGAAGCCGACCTCGAGCTCCGCCGCCTGGAGCAGGAGGTCGAGTCCTACCGCACCCTTTACAGCGCGTTCGAGCAGCAGATCGTGACCTCGAAGATCACCGAAGCCTACGAATCGAGCTCGGCGGGGGAGCGCATCACGGTGATCGAGCCGCCGCAGCGGCCCATCAAGCCGATCAAGCCGAAGCGGGTGCCCATGATCGTGCTGTCGTTCTTCGGCGGCCTCATCCTCGGAACCCTCGGAGCGTTCGTCGTCGAGCACCACGACCAGTCCTTCCGAGACGTCAAGGATACCGAGGAGAGGTTGGGGGTCCGCGTCGTGGGGACGATTCCCAACATCGACGGCGTCAGCCGGGAGGGCTCGCAACCCACGCCGGAGCGGGAGGCGCAGGCCGCCCAGGCGCTCCACCAGTTCCTGGACGATTCTCCGGGCTATCAGGAGTTCCGCCGCACCGCGCTGGCGCTCCTGCGGCTCGACCAGGGCGGACCGCGTTCGATCCTGATCACCAGCGCCCGCTCCGGAGAGGGGAAGTCAACGGCGAGCATCTGTCTCTCGCTCACGCTCGCGCGGGAGCTTCCCCACGAGCGCGTGGTGCTGGTCGACTTGGACGCACGTAAGCCGATGTTGAGCGACCGCCTCGGCTTGGACGTGGAGAAGCCGTTGGAAGTCGCGACGATGCTCCGCGAGCAGCGCTGGAACGACGCCGCGCTCCGCAACGGGATACTCCCGAACCTCACCCTGCTCCCGATGGCCCCGGTGCGAGAAGGCGCCGGCGAGCTGATCGCCCAGGAACGGGTCCGCTGGCTCCTGGGACAGCTGAGGGAACGGTACGATCGCATCATCATCGACTCCCCTCCGAACCTTCCCGTCCCGGATCCGCTGGTTCTCGGGCCCGAGGTCGACGCCGTCCTCATGGTGGTCAAAGCCGGATCCACCCCGCGCCAAACCGTGCGCCGGAGCCTGGATCTGCAGCGGAGCTTCAAGGACAACGTCTACGGGATCCTGATGAACAACGTCTCCGAGGCGCTGCCGTACTACTACAGCTACAAGCACTACGGGTACGGCTACGGGAAGAAGGCACGTTGAGGGCACGGGAGCTGAATCCCAAGGCGGCCGACGGCGAAGGCGCCACCGCTTCGGTTCCGCCCGTCCGGCTCGCGGCGCCGACAGCGCCCGGCCGCTC
>JAGQHR010000638.1 GCA_020431745.1 Candidatus Eiseniibacteriota bacterium | reverse complement strand
GTTCCGCACGCGCGCTCAGGAAGCCGGCGGTCGCAGCGACCAATCCCCCGGCCAACGCCACGATCGTGGCACCGACGCCCAGCACCAGGGCGCGGTTGCGTCGGGCGAACTTGCGCAGCTGATACGCGGCGCTCGGCGGTCGCGCGAGGATCGGCTCGCTACGAAGGTAACGCCGCAAGTCATCGCCGAGCTCGCCCGCCGAGTGGTAGCGGCGTTCGCGCTCTTTCTCCATCGCCTTCGCCACGATGGTGGTGACATCACCTGGAATTCCCGGCCCCTCCGAGGCGAGATCGGTGCTTTCCACTTCTTCGATGATCCGCGCGGCTTCGGCCATCGACTTGCCGACCAGATCGAACGGCCGCCTCCCGGAAAGGATCTCGTAGAGGATCACACCCAGCGCATACACATCGCAGCGAACATCGAGATCACCCCGACCCGCGACCTGTTCTGGACTCATGTATGCGAGAGTCCCCACGATCTGTCCCGCGTGCGTCTGGATCGTGGTGACTTGGAGGTCGGAGTTCGTGACCCGGGCAATGCCGAAGTCGAGAACCTTGGGCTGGGCCATACGTGGTGTCAGTGAGGACGCATCGCCCGTCGATGTCGACTCCCGCTCCTGCTTGACGAGAATGTTCGCCGGCTTGAGATCCCGATGGACGATTCCACGTTGGTGCGCGTAGGAAACGGCATCGCAGACGAGCGCCATCAGCTCGAGAATCTCGTTCTGGGAGAGCTTCCCCTCCCGTACGTGCCGGTCGAGGGGCTGCCCTTCGATGTACTCCATCGCGAAGAAGGGACAGGAGCGTCCGGCGATCTCGGCGGATCCGGCTTCATAGATGTGGGCAATCCCCGGGTGATCGAGACGCCCCAGGAGCTGCGCTTCGGCCCGGAACCGTTTGTACAGATCTGCCGTCGCGAACACGGACCGGATCACCTTGAGGGCTACGGAGCGCCGCGGATTCTCCTGCTCGGCCTCGTAGACGATCCCCATCCCGCCGTGGCCGATCTCCCGGATGATCCGGTACTTGTCGATTTGGGAAGGCCGGTTGCCTTCGACGAACTCCGTCGCGGCGAGCTCCTCCGCCAGGAACGCGGGACCCGCGCCGCGGTGTTCCCCGCCGAGAGCTCCGTCGCCCGTATCCTCGAAGCTCAGGAGCTTTTCGACTTCCGCCCGGAGCTCGGCGTCATCACCACACTGCGCCGCCAGATAGGCCTTCCGCTCGGCGCGAGGCAGGTCACAGGCCGTGTCGAAGAGCTCCTTGACGCGGGCGAAACGTCCCGGCGTGCTCACATCGTCTCCGAGCTCGCCATCTCACTGTTGAGCCAGGCGCGAGCGTGGCGCCAATCGCGCCGGACGGTCCGATCGGAGATCTCCAAGATCTCCGCGATCTCCTCCATCGTCATGCCGGCGAAGAACCAGAGCTCGATGATCCGTGCCTGGCGCGCGTCGGCTTCGGCCAGTTTGGAGAGGGCCCGCTCCAGCACCAGGAGGTCCAAGCTTTGGTTTCCGGACGGCGAGGCAATCTGACTGATCGGTTCCTGTTCGAGATCGCCGCCGTGCTTGGCGCGCGCTTTGGTGCGGGCGTGATCGGTCAGGATCTGTCGCATCGCGGTGGCAGCGACCGCGAGAAAGTGTCCGCGGCTCTTCCAATCGGCGTCCGGGTTCCGGACCATCTTGAGGAAGGCTTCATGAACCAGCGCGGTGGGCTGCAGGGTGTGCCCCTGGGGTTGTCTGCGGAAATACCCTGCGGCGAGACTTCGCAGCTGCTCGTACACCAATGGCAGCAACTGCCCGGCCGCTTCGCGATCCCCGCCACGGATGCGCAGCAGGAGATCGGTGGCTTCGGTTCGCTCGGCATCTTCCGAGGACGGGCGCAAATCCATGGTTCGGCAATGCTACCAGAGCCCGGAATCGAGCGTCCAATTCTACGAAGAAGCACGCGGCCGTCGCCCGAAACTCGTGCTTTGGTCCCGGCACTTCGCCCGCCGAGAGCGCTGGAGAACGGGGATGCTAGACTGCTCCGCGGGGACGATCGACAGTGGCGAATTCCGCCGCACCACGGGTCACGATCGAGGGGAGGTTGACCATCGCAACAGCGCGCGCAGAATCGATGCCTCAGCTGGACCGTACGGCGTGGTGGACACGGCGCGCGATCCAGCTGGCTTGGTTCACGATCGCTTACAACCTGATCGAGGGCGTCGTCGCCATCGGCTTCGGCCTGTCCGACGATTCGATCGCGCTCTTCGGGTTCGGTCTCGACAGCCTGATCGAAGTGGCTTCGGCCGGGCTCGTTCTGTGGCGATTTCGGGAAGAGCGGGGCGCGCACGCGTCCGGCGCAACCGAGCGCGAACGATTCGCCGCGCGAGGCATCGGCATCCTTCTGGTCACCCTCGCCGTCATCGTGACCGCCGGTGCCGTCTCCAATCTCGTCCGTCACGTTCCTCCCGAGACGGCGATTCCCGGAATGATCGTCTCCCTCGTGAGCCTCAGCTTCATGTTCCTACTGTGGAGATCGAAGACCCGGGCGGCACGGGCATTGGACAGCGCGACGGTGCGGAGCGACGCGGCCTGCTCGCTGGCCTGCATCCAGCTTTCCCTCGTGCTCCTCGCCGGAAGCGCGCTCTATCGGTTCCTTCCCACGCTATGGTGGGCCGACTCGGCTGCCGCTGTCGCGCTCGCGATCCTGATCGGCCGTGAGGGTTGGACAGGCATCGCGGCCAGCCGGCGTCCCGACTTCAGCGGAGGCTGCGGCTGCCACTGACCCGTCGGATCGCCGAGAACCGGCTCACGTTCGCGACCACTGGTGGGGCGTTTCTAGTTGGGGAGCTCCATTGTTGCCGGCTTCGCGAACCAACCCCCTTCGCCGATGACGAACCACCCGATGGGGAATCCTTCGTGCACATAGAGCAGGCTCAGGTCGTGGGCACCGTCGGGAACCGGGAATCTTCGGACGGTCGTTACTCTTTCAC
>JAGQHR010000637.1 GCA_020431745.1 Candidatus Eiseniibacteriota bacterium | reverse complement strand
ATGAGTAGCGTCGCGCTCGAACGCTGAGAGAACGTTCTCGAGTTTGGACCTCGCACCTCGCCACGGGCGGACCGCACGTGGCGAGGCGGGGGCGCACTCGCACGCTCGGAGGGCCGATCACCGTCGATCTTGCCGGGGTGGTTGAGAATCCGGGATTCCCGGGGTCATACTCGGGCCATGGGCAGACCCCCGAACCAGCCGGGCAGGACCGTATGGCTGCTTGCGTCGCTCCTGACGCTGCTGCTTCACGTCGGGGCATTTCTGGGGATCCAGCGAATCGGGGTGATGTCGCCCCCACCCGTGCGCGCGCAGGAACGGGAACCGGATCTCGTCCAGATGGTGTTTGCGCCCGAGCCGCCGGCGCAGGATCCCCTGACGTTCACAGAGCTCCCGGAGGACCGCGCGACCGAATCCCCGGAACGAGCCGATCTCCTCAGTAATGTCGACAGCCGTGCCAGCGATGAAGTGCCCGGCGGGGACGCGCAATCGATGCCGCAGCTGACCGGCAGCTCGGACTTCCCACAAGTGCAGCTCGACAAGGGAACGCAGGGATCTCCCCCCACGCCCGACACTCCGCCATCGCGGCATCCCGAGGACGCGCGACCGGAGACGGAGTCCGAGTCCACCACCGAGAGCGAGTCCCCCGCCGCGGACGACTCCCCAGCGATCGCGCGCCACACCGACTCCGGCCAACGCGCGGAAGACGGCGCGTCCTCGGAGGAGCGATCCCGGCTGATCCAGACCCCGTCCGGACTCCTGCAGGACCGGCAGCCCCCGCGGCGCGAGGCTCCGTCTGTTCCGCCGTCTCCGTCTTCCCCGCAGGACTCGGAGCCGGGGACGCCCGGACTCAGTGACATCGACCAGGAGGAGATGTCCTCGCTGGAAACCAACGCCGACTTCTTCCGCGGGATCAGCCTCAACACGAAGCAGTGGGACTTCGCGCCGTGGTTGATGGACTTCCGCCGGCAGTTCGTCGAGAAGTGGGTGGCTCCACTCGGTTATCAGCTCGGCTGGATCTACGGCCGCAACACCCTGGAGCTGGAGATCGCGCCCTCCGGCGAGCTGCTCCGGTGCGACGTCATCGCCGAGACCGGCCATCCGGCGTTGAGCAGCGCGAGCGCGTTCACCGCCAAAGCCGCCGCACCTTACGAACCGTTGCCATCCGACTTCCCGGAACCGACCCTCATCCTGCGCCTGACCCTGGACTATCCCGAGCTCCGTCCACGACGGTAGAGAGGTTGCCCTTGCCCTTCGTCCAATTCGTCGAGAACACCGGTCCCCTGTTCTATCCCCTGGCGCTCTGCAGCTTGCTTGCGTCGACGGTCACGATCGAACGGATCTTCGCGCTCCGCCGCAGCCGCGTGCTCCCGCGCGAGATCGTCGAGGTCGTCGGAGCGGTCCATCCCGGCCGCGACCTCTCCCTCGCGATCGAAGTGTGCCGCCGCAATCCCGGCATCTTCGCGGATGTGATCCGCCTCGGGCTCGAGCAGTCCCAGGAACCGTGGGAAGTCGTGCGCGACTCGCTGATGGACGCCGGCCGGCAGAAGACGCCGCTTCTGGAACGTCACCTGGTGTGGCTGCAGACCATCGCCCAGGCCGCCCCGCTCCTGGGACTGCTCGGTACCGTCCTCGGAATGATGCGGATGTTCCAGTCGATCTCCGTCTCCGGTCTGGGTGATCCCCAGGCGCTCTCTTCGGGAATCAGCGAAGCGATGATCACGACCGCGCTCGGCCTCGCGATCGGGATCCCCACCCTGGTCGCGTACAACGTGCTCTCCGCCAAGTCGGAGACGCTCATCGGTGAGATGGAGGCGCACGCCTCCCACCTCGTGCAGCAGCTGCGGTCGTGGGATGCGACGAAGGATCGACCGTGAGCGCGATGTCGTTTCGCCCCCGACCGGGACGCAAGAACGTAACGCTCAGCGTCACGTCGCTGGTCGACGTGCTCTTCCTGCTGATCATCTTCTTCATGCTGACGGGAACGTTCAAACGGTCCGGCGAGCTCGAGCTGAGACTGCCCGACTCCAGCACCGCGACCGGCGAGAACGCGGCGGAGACCGCGCAACAGATCGAGCTGGTCGCGACCGACGACGGGACATTCCTTCTGCAGGGAGCCCCCGTCGAGCGCACCGACCTCCCGGCCCGGCTCGTCGCTCTGCGCGAGACCGATCCCCAGGCTCAGGTGGTGCTCAAGGCCGAGTCCGACGTCCATCACGGTACCGTCGTCGCGCTCCTCGACATCGTCCGGGAATGCGGGTTCCCGGGCGTGGGCATCGGCACGTACGTTCACTCTCCACTGGAGGAGGTCAAGTAGTGCAATCGCGACACGGAACCTATCCGAGCGGGTTCCCCGCGTGGTCGTCGAAGGTGCCCATGCAGATGAGGACGAGGTCGTAAAGGACACCGATCCCGAACAAGCCGCCGGTGAAGAGATAGAGCCGGCCGGACCCCTTCTTGCCGACGTAGAACCGATGCGCGCCGAATCCCCCGAACAGCAGGCACAGCAACAGCGCGGTGGTGCGCTTTCTGACGGGGCGTTCCAGCATCGACTCGTAGAACATCGCCGCGACCGCGGGATCCATCTTCTTGCGTGGGGCACCGGATCCGGCCGAACTCACGGATCGACGGTCAGGGGCCGGTATGGGTTCGCTGGGTTGCGGGATCGCCATGGGAACGTTCCTTTGGCCTGCGGGGCCGGGATAGCTCGCCATCCATTGCCACACAATGCATTGCACTGGATCCGCGAGCCGGGGAGCCGGTGTTTCGTCTCTCTTGTTTTCGGCTGGAGCGGAGGCGGTGTGTTGCTCGAAGTTTGAGGCGGTGCGCGAACCCGGACGCTCCCGATCTATCGAGACGCGCCAAAGGCGCCCAGGATCCCCTGCGCGATGTTCCCCAGCGGCAGGACCGATCCGGGAGCCCCCATCTCCGCGGCCACGCGGGGCATGCCGTAGACGACGCAGGTACGTTCATCCT
>JAGQHR010000063.1 GCA_020431745.1 Candidatus Eiseniibacteriota bacterium | reverse complement strand
CCGGCCGCGAGCCGCACGGAGGAAACGCGACTATCCGCGGAGGAGGACGATCCCCCAGATCAGAACCGTGAGCAGAGCCAGGCCGCTGACCACGAGCACGAGGACGATCAGAAGGTTGGACTTGAGCTGGGCCACCAACCCACCCGGTCCCTTGGACGCCGCGGATGGGGTGGGTGACGCCCCCATGTTCTCCCCATGGCGGGCCCCCCCCGATGGATCGGCTCCCTGATCGGTGTCCGCCGCCTGATTAACGTTCTCGGCACCACCGGCGGATCCCGCTCCACCCGCATCGACGCTCACAGGATCACGCGGCAGATCCCGATGCCCGGCGACGGGCGGCGACGCGGACGCGGACGCGGGGTCACGTCCCGCCGCACCGCCCCGAATCGCCTCGGAGGAAGGAGCGACGTCCGACGCCACCGCTGCGGTGGACTCGGGGTCGCCGCGCTGCGCGCGGTCCGGGCCAGCTCCCGGTCCCGGAGGCGGATCCGTCACGCCGGCGCCGCTGAAGACCAGCAGCGGTCGATCGAGGTTCTCTTCCGCCACCGCGACCGTGATCCGGTCGCCGTCCGCGAGCACGTGCCGCTCCTCGACCTTCGTCCCGTTGACGTAGATCCCGTTGCGGCTCGCATCGTAGAGGAACACGCCCGCCCAGTTGCGCTCGACCCGGGCGTGTACGGCAGAGACCACGCGATGGGGATCGGCCAGACGGATGTTGCACTCCGTGCCGCGTCCGATGGTGAGGACGGAGCCATCCTCCGGCAGCTCGTGCGCCTCGACCGTCGCGTCGGCGAACAACCAGAGACGCGGGCTCGGCGGTGTCTCTTCGATCTCGGAGAAGAGCCGACGAATGGCGTGCGGATCCGGCTTGAGCGTCGGATCCGTCACCTGCGTGATCGTGATGCGAAGCTGGAAGTTCGCGCACTCGAGCAGGTCCCCGTTGCGGATCGGGGTCGCTTCGTCCTTGGAGACCGGGGCTCCGTTGCACGTCGTGCCGAGCGTGGAAAGATCGCGAACGAACCACCCGTCCTCGCGGGACTGGATCTCGCAATGCCGCCGCGAGGCGGAGGGGCTGCCGAGAATCACGTCGCTGCCCCGATCGCGTCCGATCTGGATCGGCTCCGGACCCGGCTCCAGCTCGTAGTCCTGCGACGTCTGCGTCTCGGTGTCCAGCACCTCGATCCGTATGCGCGTTCCGATCACTCGCGATCTACTCCAAACTCGCAATGAGCCATTCGCCGTCCCCGATTCGGCGCAGCTTCATCACCCGGTCCCGCGCGGACACGACCTCGCGTCCATCCTCCGAGCGGATCCGCCGCTTCTCGTGAAAGCGCAGGGTTGCCTGATTGCCTTTGATCTCGAGCCCGGTCTCCGAGACTTCCACGGTTTGTGATTCGATGCGCTGGAAGCTCGACTGGAACTCCTCCAGCTCGCGCGCCGGCAGCGCAATCCAGAGGCGGGCGAACGTCTTCACGTCCTTCTGCTCGAGCGACTCGCGGTAGAGCTGCAGGGTGCGTCGCACCTGCGGCTTTTCCTGCTCGGCGGCCGCGCTCTGCACCCGCTGCTGCTCCGTGCGTCCCGACTCGATCCGATTCTTCCAACTGTCGGCGTGCGGCTCGTCGGGGCGTGACTGCAAGAGCTCGTTGAGATCCCGTTCCGCGGAGTCCCACTCCCCGCGGCGTATCTTCTCCGGAATGGCGGCTTGCAGCTGCTCCAGACGATCGAGCTGCTGGTTCCGCGACGGTTCGGAGGGCAGAGCGGTCGTCGAGCGTGTTGCCGTGGCGGCCGGCTCCCTCGGGGTCGATGTGGGCGCGAGCAGGACGGCGAGCTGAACGACGGGCCGCGCCCCATCGAGATCGAGCGTCGTATCGAAGGGAGCATAGCCCTTGAGCTCGAACTCGACACGATGCGTCCCCGGCGCGAGATTCGGCACCCGGCACGCGGAGAGCTCTCCGACCTTCGTCCCGTCGATATAGATCTGTGCTCCGTCCGGCTCCGTCACCACGTCGAGCGCGACGAAGCCACCGCCATGCAGTTTGCGCGTGATGGTTCCGCCGTCACGACCGATGAGGACGGTATCGATGAGGGTCGCGAAGTTCTCGAGACGGAGCATCAGCTCATGCGGACCCGCCCGCAGCCCGTGGAAGTCGGCGGGGGTTCGTCCCCCGTCCACCGCCTGATCCGATCCGAGGGGCCGCAGCGTCGCCCACGCGCCCTCCGGGTCGCTCGTCACCCGCAGATCGATGCTGCTCTCCAGAACGATCACGTCCGGGCCGGAACGGCCCTTCGCCGGCGTGAACGTCACCTCCTTGGGAAAGTATCCGTCCTTCTCCATCACGACCGTATAGGTCCGCTCTTCCAGTCCGCGCACCTTCGCCGGAGTGGTCCCGGTCTTGATCGCATCGAAGCGCGCCGTGACCTCTCCTGCATAGAGCCGGAACGCGGCCCCCTCGGGTTGGGTTTGCAGCTCGGCCTCCAATCCACCAGGGAGGAGCGCGAGGATCAGGAGCACGATCAGCACCAGACCCGCCAGCGCAGCAGCTCCGAAGATGACCGGTCGCGACTTCAGATCGATGGGAAGCTTCGATTCGCGGACGGTGCGTGCTTCCGCGAGCGCCGCCAGCAGCTCGTCGGCGGATCCGAAGCGTTGGGCCGGATCCTTCCGCAGACAGCGCAGAATGATGTCGGCGAGCGGACGCGGGAGCTCCGGTCGCAGAGACCGGGGATCGGGTGGCTCGGACTTCAGGTGGTCGCTGATGATCTGCGGAAACCGCGATTCGAAAGGATAGCGGCCGGTCGCGGCCCGAAAGAGTACCACCCCCGCGGAGTAGAGGTCGGCGCCGGGTCCGACTTCGCTCTTCTGCGTCGCGTGGATACGTTCGGGAGCTGCGTAGGCCCAGTTGCCGATCCGACTCATGTCCACGGTCGGCGCCGTGCGCTCGTCCTGATCCGCGAACATGCCGACGGCGAAATCCGAAAGGACGAAGCGGTCGTCCCCGTCGACCGTAAGGATGTTCGAGGACTTGATGTCGCGATGGACGAGCCCGCCGCGATGGACGGTCCGCAAGGCCGCCCCCAGGTCCTCCGCGAGCTTCATCACCCGTTCCACCGGTAGCGCCCCGTGCGCCCGGATCATCGCGTCGAGCGTCTCGGCGTGCAGGGTCATCGCGACGTAGGTCAGCCCGGTGTCGAGATCCTGACCGCAATCGAGAATGGTCACGATCCGGGGGTTGTCCCGAAACGCGACGAAGCCCCGGGCCTCGGCGATGAAGTCCTCGACCAGCGCGGGATCATCCGCGTAGGACGGATTGAGGATCTTGACCGCGACCTCGACTTGAACGTCCAGCTGGCGAGCCTTCCACACCGAGGCGTAAGAGCCCCTCCCGAGCATGGAAATCAGCTCGTAGCGGTTCGCGATGATGGTGCCTTCGAGCCCCTTCGCCATCAGTCAGCCACCCTCCGGCCGATCACTATACCCGCAGGCGCGTGCTCGTGCGCAAAAAGGCATCCCCGGTTCCCGTTCGCAGACACCCACGCCGTCCAGTATCCTGTCTCCGGCCGTTTCGGCGGCGCTGCGCGCAGCCCGAGCAGCGGCTCGCGGCGCCGGTCGGAACAGACGGAAGACGGGAACCCTCGGTCGATATGGACAAGGATCCGGCAGGAAAGCGGGAGCACGGCATGAGTCGGTGGCTGGCCGTGGCTCGGCGCATCGACGCCTTCAATGACGCGCTCGGCCGGGGTGTTTGTTGGCTCGCCGTGGTCATGATCGCCGTCGGAGCGTTCAACGCCGTGGCACGCTATCTCGGCCGCTTCCTGGGAGCGCAGCTCAGCTCCAACGCGCTCCTCGAGCTGCAGTGGTATCTGTTTTCCCTGCTCTTCCTGCTAGGAGCCGCCTATACGCTGCGACACGACGGTCACGTGCGCGTGGACGTGCTCTTCGGCCGCAGCCGACCCCGCACCCAGGCCTGGATCGATCTGCTCGGCACGCTCCTCTTCCTTCTTCCGTTCTGCGGGCTCATGCTCCGGCTCTCCTGGCCCGCCGTCCGCAACTCCTGGCGCGTCGCCGAGGGATCTCCCGATCCGGGCGGTCTCGCGCGTTACCCCATCAAGTCGGCGATCCTGGTGGCGTTCCTGCTTCTCGGCCTGCAGGGCATCTCGATCCTCATCCACCGGATCGCGTTCCTCCGCGGCGACCTCGCCGAAAGCTCGGCGCAAGCCGACGAGGTCGAGGAGCGGCGCCACCATCCGCAGGGCGAGGGCGTGTGAACGGGGAGTGGCTGGCACCGGCGATGTTCGTGGTCGCCCTGGTCCTGATCTTCACGGGCTACCCGGTCGCGTTCTCCCTGGGGGGCACCGCGCTGCTCTTCTCCCTGATCGGGATCGAAAGCGGCGCCTTCGCCTGGCCGCTCCTCTTCGCGATGCCGGAGCGCATCTTCGGAATCATGTCCAATTACGTCCTTCTCGCCGTGCCCTTCTTCGTCTTCATGGGAACGATGCTCGAGCGCTGCCGGCTGGCCGAGGATCTGCTACGAACCATCGGGATGCTCTTCGGTCCTATCCGCGGGGGACTGGCGCTCGCGGTCGTGTTCGTCGGAGCGCTGCTCGCGGCGGCGACCGGCGTGGTCGGCGCTTCGGTCGTCGCGATGGGGATGATCTCCCTGCCCGTCATGCTTCGCTACGGATATGCGAAACCGCTCGCCGCCGGCGTGATCACGGCGTCGGGGACCCTCGGACAGATCATTCCGCCCAGCGTGGTCCTGGTCGTGCTGGCCGACCAGTTGGGGGTTCCGGTAGGAAGCCTCTTCGTCGGCTCGTTCGTGCCCGGGGTCATGCTCGCACTGCTCTATGGTGCGTTCGTGATTCTCGTCGCGATCGTCCGGCCCCACCTGGCCCCCCCGTTGCCGGCGGCAGAGCGTGACCTCGCACCGATTCTGCTCCTTCGTCAGGTCCTGCTCGTCATGCTGCCGCCCCTCGCCCTCATCCTGGTCGTCCTCGGGAGCATTTTCGCGGGGATCGCGACTCCGACCGAGGCGGGGGCGCTCGGCGCCGTGGGAGCGACGGTCCTGGCCGCGCTCCACCGGCGGCTCTCGTGGACCGCGATGCGCCAGGCCGCTCAGGAGACGACGAAGCTCACCGCCATGGTGATGGTTCTCCTCGTGGGATCGACCTACTTCTCGCTCGTGTTCCGCGGTCTCTCCGGAGACATCTGGATCGAGCATTTGCTGACCCACCTTCCCGGCGGGACGCTCGGATTCCTGCTCGTCAGCAATCTGGTGATCTTCCTCCTCGGTTTCTTCATCGACTTCTTCGAGATCGCGTTCATCATCCTGCCGCTGCTGGTGCCGGCGGCGCGGGCGTTGGGCATCGAGGGGGAGGAGATGGTGTGGTTCGGGGTGATGATCGCGATGAATCTGCAGACCTCGTTCCTGACCCCGCCCTTCGGCTTCGCCCTGTTCTATCTGCGCGGAGTGGCGCCGCCGGAGATGAAGACCACGGACTTGTACCGGGGCGTGATTCCCTTCATCGTGATCCAGCTCATCGGCCTCACGCTGATCTGTCTGTTTCCCGGGCTGGTTTCGGGAGTATCGTTCGGCACGGGACGGTGACGAGGTGCCCGGCCCGCAAGCCCATGGGATGCGGAGCGATCGGCTCCCCGCGCCGGGACCTTCCGAGCTCCCCGGATTTTGATCTTGACCATCCGTTCCGCTACCCGTATGCTATCAGTACAAGTCCAATCATGACAATGGATTAGGGCTTGTGTGCCTTCCGTAGTCCGTGACGCGGCACCGCCGGCGTCGCCAACTCCGGAAGAATGCGGTCACCAGTCATCCGAACACCGGGGAGGCCGATGCCGGGGCCTCCGAACCGACACAGGGAAAGTGCAGCATGCCGCGCTCCAAGGAATTCGATCCGGAAGTCGTCCTCGATCGCGCCACCGATCTCTTCTGGAAAAAAGGGTACGAAGCGACGTCGATCAAGGACCTGGTCGGGTACATGCGGATCAACCGCTTCAGCCTCTACAGCACCTTCGGCGACAAGCAGCATCTGTTCCTCGCTGCGTGCGATCGCTATGAGCAGCATCGCGGAGAGGATTCGCTTTCGATCATGGAGAAGTCCGAAGACGGGCTGCCCTGCATCCGGCGCTACCTCGAATCGCTCGTGGAACGCTTCACGGCCGAAGAGGGCTCCCGGGGGTGTTTCATGACGAACACGACGGTCGAGCTCGCTCCGCACGACTCGCGCGCCGCGGAGAAGACGGGCGCCTATCTCCACCGTCTGCAAGCGGCGTTCTACCACGCACTGGGACGCGCCCATCAGCGCGGCGAGATCACGAGCTCCCCATCGATCAACGACTATGCGCGTTTTCTGACCAGCACCGCGCAGGGGATGGCGGTGCTCGCGAAGGTTTCCCCCAAACGCGAGATCCTCGACGCCATCGTCAACGTGTCGATGAGCGCGCTCCACTGAACGCGAACCGGGCGTACGCCAGCTCGGCGGTTCCGAACCAGTCGAACATCTCCTGCCGGGCCTTGTCCCAAGCCTGGTAAACCTTCCGATAGTCGGGCTGTTTGGCAGCGTTCTCCTCGCAGTAGGCTCTCGCCTGCGCGCGGGCCGCTTCCATCACGTCATCGGAAAAGGAACGAAGTTGCACACCGGCAGCGAGCAGGCGCTGGAGAGCGGCAGGATTGCGGGCGTCGTACCGGGCCTGCATGGTTGCAGCCGCCTCGAAGGCCGCGGTACGGAAGATCTCCTGATACGACTTGGGAAGCTTTGTCCACGCATCGCGGTTGACGTAGAACGAGAGCGACGGCCCCGGCTCCCACCACCCGGGGTAGTAGTAGTACTTCGCGACCTGATGGAAGCCGAGCTTCTCGTCGTCATAGGGACCGACCCACTCCGCCGCATCGATCGCCCCCCGCTCCAGGGCCTGATAGATCTCGCCACCCGCGAGATTCTGCACTGTTGCACCCAAACGACTCATCACTTCGCCACCGATTCCCGGAATCCGGATCTTGAGGCCCCGGAGATCGGCCGCCGAGTGGATCTCCCGCTGAAACCAGCCCCCCATCTGCGCCCCCGTGTTGCCGGCAGGAAAGGTCACGATCCCGAAGTCCGCGAACAGCTCTTGGACGAGCTCCAGTCCACCGCCTTCGTAGAGCCAGGCCGACTGCTGGCGCGAGCTCATCCCGAACGGCACGCAGGTGTCGAAGGCCAGGGCCGGATTCTTGCCGATGAAGTAGTAGCTGGCGGTCTGTCCGACCTGGGCGGTGCCTTGTTGCACGGCATCCATGACCTGCAGCGCGGGGACGATCTCGCCCGGTTCGTAGACCCGGATGGTGAACCGACCGTCGGACAGGGCCTCGACCCGTTCGGCGAGCACGGTGCTGCTGCCGTAGATGGTGTCGAGCGCGGCGGGAAAGCTGGAGCAGAGCGTCCACCGGACGTTCTGCTCGGTCCGGACGTTGGGCGCATCCTGCGCGGCTCCCCCCGACTCTCGCCCACCGCACCCGGCAACCGCAGTCAGCGCGGCCGGGAGCGCCCTGTTCACGAAGTCTCGTCGTTTCATCCAGCCCTCGCTTCTCTCGGAAACCGCGGTGTCCGCTCCGTCGCCATCCGCACTCAGGCCGATCCGGACCGAATCGGCGCCGGACCTGGGCCGATCGATGTTGCCACGCGATCCCCTCGGGCTCAACCGGCCCCTGATCCAGGCCGCCCCGCCGACCCGCGTCGAGCGAACCCCACTCGCGTGTCGCACCAACAGACGGAGCGAACGAGTCCCCGGGGCAGCATCCGGCACAAAAGCGCGGACCGGGGGCGAATCAACCGGAACAACCTCTGCTAGTCTGGAACCCGCGGAAAAGCCTCGGGTTGAAGCCCGAGTCGTCCGGCTTGCCGGAGCCCCGCAGCGTCACCGAACAGCTGATCGCAATCAGGTTGACTAGGAGGTCCGATTTCATGAACCCCGTTTGGATTCGCCGCCTCGCCGCGCTCGCTCTCGTCCCGCTCATCGCGGGCGTGGCGACCCTCTCCAGCCAGGCGAAGGATGAGGCGATGGCCCCGTCCGCCGAGGTCGGCAAGCAGGCTCCCAACTTCACTCTCACGGATACCGAAGGCCATCAGCACTCGCTGGCCGACTACAAGGGCAAGGTCGTCGTCCTCGAGTGGTTCAACCCCGACTGTCCTTTCGTGAAGAAGCATCATGAGCTCCATCACTCCATGATCGAATGCGCGAACAAGGCGCAGGAAACGGGAGTGGTCTGGCTGGCCGTCAACTCGGGGGCCCCCGGCAAGCAGGGCGCCGGCCTCGAGCGCAACGTCGCGGCGCGCGCCGAGTACGAGATGAAGTACCCGGTGCTGCTGGACGAGGACGGCAAGGTCGGAAAGATGTACGGCGCGCGCACGACCCCTCACATGTTCGTGATCGCTGCCGACGGAAGCCTCGCGTATCAGGGAGCGATCGATGACAATCCCAGCCCGACGGAGCTGGGGGATCTGAACTACGTGATGGCGGCGCTGAACGCTCTGCAGAACGGCAAGGCCATCGGAACCGCGAACACCAAGTCCTACGGGTGCAGCGTCAAGTACGCCTCCTGATCCGCAATCGAGTTTGCTGGCCGGGGTTGCGATGCGGCCCACCTTCGGGTGGGCCGTTTCGTTTGTGTGCGGTAGTGTGGATCGTCCGGCACCGACGGCCGGGAGTCGCGCCCGCTGAAAACGGAGAAGCATGGAAGACCGCGCGTGATCGAGCACCGCTTTTCATCCGGGACGAACGATCCACAGGCTCCGCTCGTCCTCTGCCTGCATGGTCACGGGATGGATCCAGACTGGTTCGCCTTCCTCCTGCAGAAGCTGTTCGCGCTCGCAGGTCACTTCGTCATCCCCCGCGCTTCCATTCCGGTCACGACCGCCAGTGGCCGTTCCGGAGCGAGCTGGTACGAGTACGACGGAAACCAGGAACGCTTCCTCGAGGAACTGGCGCGGGTCGAAGGGGACCTCTTGCACTTCCTCGACGAGCTGGAAGCCGCGCACGACTTGGTCCCACGCACGAAGATCGTTCTGGGATTCTCCCAGGGAGGATACGCGGGCGCCTTCCTGGCTCTCCGTCATCCGGAGCGCTTCGGAGGGCTGATCGTCTCGGGCGCTCGGATCAAGACGGAAGCGCTCACACGGGAGATTCCCGAAGCCGCACGAACAGGTCTGAAGGTGCTCCTCTGTCACGGGAGGCGCGATCGACTGGTGCCCTCGGACGCAGCGGAGCGTAGTCGTCGCGACCTGATCGCCGGCGGAGTCGTCGTGACGACTCAAACCTTCGCGGCCGGTCATTCCCTCGATCGGGAGCAGATACGGGCCATCCGGCAGTGGTTGGCCAGCACCTTCGCGATGGGGGCGGAGGCTCAGGCGACGGGAAAGTCGGGCGCGTAGAGCCAGGCGCGATCGACGACGAAGAGCGGCTTCGTCGGGGGCGCCGGCTCGTCGATTCGGGGAACCTCGGCCTCGGTCCGGACGGTGTGGGGCGGATTCGGTTGTGTTCGCTCGTTGGCCTGCACGGCTCTCTCCTTCGGTTCCCAGTCGCCTGCCGAGAACCCCCGTTGGAAGCAGCGTGCCGCCCTGCGCGCCGGTTCGGGGTGGATCGACAATGCGCTGTCCCCCAGCCCTTTAGAAAGCGCCCGCCTCGTCACGAGGTGGTCCCGACGCAGGGAAGACTGTCCCGCTCTGTCCGGGATCGAGCAACGGGTGCATCCGTCGGTGTCCCATCCCGTACGCACCCGTCTCGTCCGCCGGGGGACTCAGCTCTCGCGGATGACCAGGTCGACCCGGCGATTGCGCTGCCGCCCCTCGTCCGTGGCGTTGTCCGCGACCGGACGCGTCATCCCGAAACCGTCGGACGTCATGCGAGCTGCGTCCACGCCCTGGGACACGAGGAAGTCGAAGACGGCCCGGGCCCGCCGCTTGGAGAGATCGAGGTTGTAGGCCTCCGACCCGATGTTGTCGGTGTGTCCCTCGACCGCGATCTGCATCTCCGGGAACTGGTTCAGGATCGTCGCGACCCGGACGAGAGCGAACTCCACATCGCGCTTGAGCGTGGCCTTGTCGAAATCGAAGAGGATGTCGGCCAGACTCACGATGGTCCCGCGGGCATCCTGACGAATCCGCGCGTACTTGCCCTCCAACTGGGTGAGCGCGTCGTACATCTCCTGCTGGCGATTCTTGGCCTCCGCACGCATCGACTCGAGCTGACGCCGCAAGTTTTCCTGAAGGCCGCGTTCGAGATCGAGCGTGGCCGCCCGCGCGGCATCGGTGGCCTCCCCCAACTGCGACGCGAGCGCCGTTGCCTGCACGCACACCC
>JAGQHR010000636.1 GCA_020431745.1 Candidatus Eiseniibacteriota bacterium | reverse complement strand
TGGCCAGTCGACTCCGCCCACCGGCCTACGAGAGCGCAGTGCTCTGCGGGCAACCGGGTCCCGACGAGGGGGACATGCGGTACTACGCCGAGCAGTGTGGGGTCCAGCCGATCGTTCTTCCCGGGCTGGGTCGTGATCTGCATCCCGTGCGCGACGTCGCGACCTTGGTCGGCGTCTACCGACACATCCGGCGCTGGCGTCCGGACATCGTCGTCACGCACACCGCCAAGGCCGGGTTCGTGGGGCGGATCGCGGCGCGGCTGGCCGGAGTGCCGGTGATCATCCATACCTTCCACGGGCACGTCTTCGACGGATACTTCGGACCGCGCGCGACCGGTGTCTTCCTGCGGCTCGAACGCTTCTTGGCGCGCCTCTCCACCAGGATCGTGGTGCTTTCGGAGAGCCAGCGCGACGACCTGGTCGATCGCTACGGGATCGCGCCCCGGGACAAGTTCGCGGTGTTGCCGCTGGGACTAAATCTGGCGCCGTTCACGTCGTCCGTCCGGAAGAACGGGCGGTTCCGACATGCCTGCGGCATCCCCGCTACGGCGCCCCTCATCGGGATCGTCGGACGGCTCGCTCCGATCAAGAATCACGAGATGTTCGTGCGGGCGGCCGTGCGGATCCGCGCGCAGCATCCGTCGTCCCGTTTCGCCGTGATCGGCGACGGGGAGTGCCGGAGCGCGATCGAGACGGCGGTGCGTCAGCTCGGCTTGATGGACACGTTCGTGTTCACCGGTTGGTTGCGGGATCTCGTGGACGTCTATGCCGATCTCGACGTTTGCGTGCTCACCAGCCGCAACGAGGGCACGCCCGTCTCGCTGCTCGAAGCGCTCGCGGCGGGATGCCCCGTCGTCGCCACCGACGTCGGAGGGGTGGCGGACTTGTTGCGGCAGGGCGATTGGGGCCGGCTCGTGCCCAGCGAGGACGACGAGGCTCTCGCTCGTGAAGTGGTACGCCTTCTCGTGGAACCATCAGGGGAACTAGTGGCGGAACCGGTGGGGGGGGCGTCAGGGGAACCGTCAGAGGAAGCATCAGGCGATCCGTCAGGCAATCCGTCAAGGGAAGCGTTGGAGGAAGCCGCAACGATTGCCGGGCAGGTCGCGGCGGAGTTCGACATCGGCACGCGCGCCGCGGAGATGGATCGGCTCTACCGGACTCTGCTCGGACGCGACCCGGTCGGGATCACAGCACCAGGCGCACGATCGCGATGAGCAGAGGGAAGGCGCTCGTGACGCCGAGCGGACCGAGGATGCCGCTCCAGCGAAGCGGACGGGGGATGACCCGCAGCGCTGCGTGCCGTCCGTCCGCATCCTCCCGATCGAGCAGGTAGAGCGTCAGAAAGATCAGGTTGGCGATCGTCCACGCGCACCATCGCCCCATGTCCAGTCCCACCAATCCGAGGACGAGACCGCAGAGGGGAGCTGTCCGCACGATCCACGGGAGCCACCGCTCGAACCGATCGAACTGTTGTGACCGGTCGTGGGCATTCGCCGAGAAGCGGATCCTTCCGAGGACGCGGAACCAGGCCGCGATGACGAGCGAGGTGAATCCGGCGAAGATCAGTCCGTGCACGAGCCCGCGCAGCGTGGCGAAGTTGCCGAGCGTCTGACGTACGGTGTCCCCGAAGGAATACGACCACACGGTCGTCGCGGCCGATGCTTCCGGCGCGGGAAGTCCGATGCGGACGAGAGCGTCGATCAACGTGGCGCGGGTCGCTGCTTCGGCGGATCCCCAGATCGCCACGACCGCGAATGCGAGCAGTCCCGCCGATCCTGTCGCGATCGACGGGACGATGTGTGCCCGGACGCTCCTTGCAGGCTCTATCAGAAGGATGGCGCAGATCACGGGTAGGTGGAGCACGAGATAGGACTCGTGATTCCAGATGGCGACGATCGTCACGGGAATCAGGGCCGCACGGGCCAGGGATCGTCGACTCCGCGCCAAAGAAATGGACAACACGAAGAGCGCCAGATTGAGCTGGTCGAGGCGGCCGAGGTCGTATCCCAGTTGCCAGAACAGCGCCGGACAGGCCAGGAGCGGCAGCCATCGCAGCCATTCATCGGGACGGGGACGGGCGCTCCAACGTGCAGCCACCGATGCCAGGTGGATCGAGACGGCGAGCACGGCGAGCAGCGTCACGCAGGAGCCGGCGAGATCGATCGCGTGCAGAGTCGGGTGCGGCACGCACGCGGTGAAGATCGTGCCGACGAAGGAGCGCTTCAGCATTTCCAGCCGGCAGGTCGCGAGATAGTTGGACGCGATCCACGGCGAGACGCCCCAGTCTCCCTTGTGCAACCAGCCGACACCGGCCCCGGCGGCCGCCAGCAGCAACCCGGTGACTCCGAACCGCACGAGCCATGGTGCGCGCGACGTGGAGCCGGCGGGAGCGGATCGAGCAACCAACATCGGAGCAGTCTAGCAGGGTGCGCGAGAATCGCACCTACTGCGGCGAGGTGGCACGTGCTGCAGGAGAACGGGGCCGGTCGTCTCGTCTCCTGGAGGGGGCGAGGGTCGCCGAGCATGGCACCGTACTTGCCTCGTTCTGGGGGACGTGACCGGCGTTCGACACCTGATCCAGCGACGGTTACCGAGCGGGACGGAATCGAGTCCGTCGGTGCGGCGGCTCCCCCTTTGGAGAGCGGTCGGCTGCGCCGGCGGCTCGGTCCGGACCTGAACCGTCTCGCAGACGACACAGGGGAGCGACTACGTTCGGCCATCCGTGCCGCGCGTACGATCCAGATTCCGGTTGCGAGTGAGGGAGCGTGTTCGTTGGAGGCCATGACGGAACGAGCAGCCGGTGCCGAGGCGGGCCCCGATCGCGCCCGAGTTGAATCGTTCGCGCTTTCGGGGATCGAAGCGCTGCGGGTGGAGATCCAGGTGGCGCTCGACGACGGGTATCCGATCATGACGATCGTCGGGCTCCCGGACGCGGCGGTTCGCGAGAGTCGCGAGCGCGTCTTCGCCTCGTTTCG
>JAGQHR010000635.1 GCA_020431745.1 Candidatus Eiseniibacteriota bacterium | reverse complement strand
CCGAGACCTCCATGTAGATGTCGGCGGCGGCTGCAGCTACCGCAGCATTTCGACCCAAAGCAAACGCAGGGTCTGTCTGGCCCGAGCTGCTGCCTCCAACCACCTCGGTTGCGCCAGAGGCTTCGAGGCTTCCCTGCACGACACCTGCTGCGGCAGACTCGAGCTTCCCCAATGCGGTCGTGATCGCCTGAGCGATGGCGAGTGCCAAGGCCGTCTCGCCTGTCGGATCGACGAACTTCAGCGGATTCCCCAGCACATAGGCGTACCGGTTCCAGCTCTGCGGCGCGCTGGGACTTCCACCAACCGGATCCATGGAAAAGAACCTCCCGGTCAACGCCTGATAGAACCGTGCATGCATGTAGTCCAGGTCGTCCTGCGCCCCTTCGAGATCGAAGACGTCCCGCTCGTGGCCCGTGAAGCGCAGGCGCGGGCCGTACGGGCTCGCCGGTTTCGCCTCCTCCCCGAACGGAAAGTACTTCCTCTCCTCCGACACCACGCCCGAACCCACCGTCGCCAGACGCGGCGTCCCCAGGTGGTCCAGCGTGTAGTGGAAGTCCTGAGGCGGCAGCGGGATGTCCGGATCGCACGAGTACTCCCGCGCCCCCAGGAGCGACGACCCGCGGAACACGTAGTCCTCCTGCACGCACAGCGCCGCCTCCCCGGCCACGCTCACGTAGTCCCGCAGCACCGTCCCGCCCAGGTCCCGCAGCGTCCAGCGAAACTGATTCGTCCCCCCCGAGCCCGGCAGTTCCTCGACGAACGTCAGGATCCGCTCGTCGTCCGCCGTGTACAGGAAATGGTACTTGCGAGGCTCACCCGCAGCCTCCCGGCGCACCAATCGGTCGAGCGCGTCGTAGACGAACGTGTAGCCCGGACGAGAGATCAGATTTCCTCGCGAGTCGTAGGCCGTCCCCGAACCCGAGACCAATCGGTTCGTCCCCGAGTCCGTCGGCGTGTTCACCAACCCGCCATCCGTCGCGATCGACTGGATGTTGCCGTAGACGTCGAAGACGTACTCCTGATCCCGTTCCACCACCTGCGGCGACGACGGACCCCCGGCCCCCGGTCCGCCCGGCCGCCCCGCGAGCAGGCACCCGGCTGGCGGCTGAGTCGCGTTCCACTCGCACGTGTCGCCCGTCTCGAAGTCATCGCTGAAGAGAGGCCCAGGTGGCGGCGGGTCGGCGAGGTCGAGCCACCCGTGACGCAAACGCTGCACCCGGTCGTAGAGATACCGGTCGACGCCGCCGAAATGGTTGAGCTCGCCCACCCCCGTGTCCGGCTCTCCCTGCGCCGTGATGTTCCCGGCGAAGTCGTAGGCGAACGTCCCCGAGCTCCAGAGCGTGTTGCTTCCCAGCTTCGTCTTCAGCAGCTTCGGACGCGGACGGTTGTCGAGCCCGCCGCCGCTCTCCTTGCGCGTCAGGTACTGGAAGTCCGTCACGCCGTTCGTGTGCGCGACCGAGCTCCAGAGGCCGTTCGCGTGATAGCCGATCGAGCTCGCCCAGCCCGAGATCTGCGTCAGGTAGCCCTGCGTGTAGGCGTCCGTCGTCGAGAAGGGCACCTGAGAGCCGGTCGGACACTTGCCGTCCAAGGGGAATGGGAGCTGGACGCAGTTCGGATACTGGATGCCCGCCCGCTGTCCGCGAGCGTCGAAGCTCTCCGAGTGTGCGAAGCGGTCGATCGTGTTCCCGCCTCCGTCGAGCATTCTCACGTCGCGTGCCGTCCAAGTGCCAGCCGATTGAAACGCGGACCGAAGACCGCGCCTACCTCCGCAGCCTCCTGACCGCCACTGCCGACGCGCTGCTGCCGCCGAAGGCGAAGCCACCGCGCCGAACCGTTTCGTAGAGGGAGCGGGGTCGACTACCCGTCCGTGCTTGGGAGCCAGCGCGAGGCGTCCCCGGACTCGAAACCGTCGGCGAAGACGAGGGCATCGGCGACGTAGAGCTCGAACTTCTCGTCGATCTCCGCGTCCCCGCGGTAGACCGCTCCCAGGCTGTCGGGCAGCCAGGCAAAGTCGTAGATCAACGAGCCGCCCGGAACGAGCGGCGGGTTCAGGAAGGTACCGGGCTCTTCGGGATGCTCGAGGTCGAGCGCCAGCAGCTCGTACTGCCCTGCGTCCTCGAAATCCGCGAAGAGGAGAACGGACCGGCCGTTCGGGGCGATGACGGTTCCGGCCCAGGTCCCTGTCGGGTCGTAGAACGGAGCGCCCATCGGCACGGATGCGCTTGCGGGGCCCGCGACCGGGACGACCTGCAGGCGCATCGCTCCGTCGCCACCATACTGACCGCTGTAGAGCAGCGTCGAGCCTAGGGTATCCAGTCTCCAGGCAAGGGCGCCGCCCATGGGATTCAATGGGAGCGTCAATCGGATCGCCGACTCCGGTGGTCCTTCCACCGGAACCGCCAAGACCGCGCGATCTCCGAAGTTGTCCATGTGGCCCGAGTAGACGACGGTTGACGAGTCGCCCGTAAACTCGCAGGCCCCCGCGCCGGTAGGACCGAAGAGCGGAACGCTCAAGCGAACGGCCGCTCCGGCAGGACCCGTGATCGGAGAGACGAAGACCTCGCCACGCTCGCCGGGCGCCGCCAGGGTGCGCAAGCAAATGCGGCTCGAATCCTCGCTCGCGCGAGCCCACGTGACCTCGGTGGCGTCGGGAGGGCTGACTTGCACCGCAGCGCTGCCCGGGCCGACCACGGGCACCGCGAAGAGGGCGTTAGCACGGATCCCGGTGGGTTCGGCCGACTTGCCGAAGACGAAGCGGAGCGAATCCGGCGTGAAGAAGTGAGGGTAGACGACCCGGCCAGGACCCTCAGCGTCCCCTTCGTCCAGACGGACAACCTCGTTCGCGGTTCCCCAGAGAGGCACGCCGTAGAGGCCGCCGGCACTGATCACGACGCGGCTTTCGTCCGGCGAGACCCAGAAAGCCCACGCCGGCTCGGCAGCCAGATTTCCAGGAAAGAGCTCGACGGCATTCGAGGACCCTGCGAGGC
>JAGQHR010000634.1 GCA_020431745.1 Candidatus Eiseniibacteriota bacterium | reverse complement strand
GATCCCGCCACCGACGTAGAGCCCACCGGTCGAGAGCAGACGGAGAGCCAGATTGCCGGCCTCGGCGCCGTAGAAGCGCACGAAGCGGCGCAGGACTTCCGCACAGAGCGGGCAGCGATGTTTGATCGCTGCGTTCGTGATCGAAGCCGCGGGGTCGGTCGCCGCCTGGATTTCCGCCGCGATCTCCGAATCGGCCGAAGGCGATCCCGGAACTTCGGCGAGGATGCGGTACATCTCGGCGATGCCCGGGCCGGACACCACGCGCTCCACGCTCACGTGACCGTATTTCTCCCAGAGCGCTTGCAGGAGCGGCACGTCCGTCTCGTCTACAGGGGCGAGATCGGCGTGTCCGCCCTCGCTGGGAAGGACCCGCAAGCCCGCATCGTCACGCAGGAACGCGACCTCCCCCAAGCCGGTCCCCGCGGAGATCATCGTCCCTACCGGGGAGCCGACTCGTCCGGTCTGGAGCACGAGGAGATCGGAGTCGTCGAGTGCGGAGAGCCCCCGCGCGTTCGCCTCGAGATCGTTGATGAGTCGGCAGGGAACGCCGCCCAGCGCATCACCGAGCGAGCTCTCCTCCAAATCCCACGGCAGATTGGTCGCGTGGACGGATCCATCGACGACCGGGCCGGCGACACCCAGACAAACGGCACCGATGCGTTCCCGATCGGACCCCGCGAACTCGACGACGAGCCGGTCGGGGTGCGCGTCCGGTTCGCTGGGATAGCGATGATCCCGCAAGCGAACGAGCCGCCCCTCCCGATGCGTGAAGAGTCCGAGCTTGGTCTTGGTGCCCCCGATGTCACCGGCGAGAAAGAGCATCAATGAACGAACCGCATCCATTCGTATCGATCGGGGGCCCGCCCCCACTGGATGTCGGTCAGTGCCTGGTAGATCTTCCGGGAGACCGGACCCACCTCGTCACCCGTCACCTTGTGATCGACGCCCTTGTATCCGATGTGGCCGATCGGCGTCACGACTGCGGCGGTGCCGACACCGAACGCCTCGGTGACGCGTCCGGTCTGCAAGCCGTCCAAGATCTCGTCGATCGAGGTCGTCCGCTCTTCCGTCTTGATCCCCAGATCGGGAGCCAGGTGGAGAATCGAGTCACGCGTGATGCCGGGAAGGATCGATCCCTTGAGCTCGGACGTCACGACCTTGCCGTCGATGACGAACATCACGTTCATCGCCCCGATTTCCTCGACGTCTCTCCGGTTCAGTGCATCCAGCCAGAGGACGCCCATGTAGCCCTGCTCTTTCGCTTCCGCCTGGGCGAAGAGTCCACCGGCGTAGTTGCCACCGGTCTTGGCCGCCCCGGTTCCTCCGGGCACGGCGCGGATGAAGCGATCCTCCGCGCGAACCCGCACGGGCGAGAACCCGGTCGGATAGTAGGGTCCGACCGGCGAGCAGATGATGTAGTAGAGATACTCGTTCGACGGACGGACGCCGAGCATCGCCTCGGTCGCGATCATCGTCGGACGGAGATAGAGGGACGCCCCCTCCTGCCGGGGAACCCAGTCCTTGAGCTGGCCGACGAGCGCCATGGTGGCGTCGAGCTGCACCTGCTCGGGAATCTGCGGCATGCTCATCCGATACGTCGAGTTGTTGAGCCGTTTCGCGTTCATCTCGGGGCGGAAGAGCGCGATGCGACCGTCTTCCCAGCGGTAGGCCTTGTGTCCCTCGAAGATCTCCTGTCCGTAGTGGAACACCATCGCCGCAGGGGAAAGCGAAATCGATCCGAAGGGCACGATGGATGCGTCGTACCATCCGCGATCCTTGTGGTACTTCATCTGGAACATCTTGTCGGCGAAGATCCGCCCGAAACCGAGGTTTTGCTCGAGGGCTGCGCTCGCCACGGAAGGGTTGGAAGGCTGCGCTTGAACCTGGATCTCGATCATGTCTTGGTCCCTCCCTATTCGGAAGATCGGCAATGCGAGCCTCCGGCAATCTCGGAGAACAACGGAGCGTGAACCATCGCGTCGATTGGCCCCCGGTCCACGCAAACCCCATTGTCCGCCAGAGAGACTAACCCCGCGGACTCGGAAACAGGAATCGCCTCGCGGGATGGCGTCCGAAAAACTGCGTGAAGGTCAGAGTGGCTGCAGACGCCTGTTGAGAATCTACATCTCAATGACTTGGATGTGCAAGCACTGCGATCTGCGGGAGCGAGTGGATTTCTCGTACTGTTCCGGTACAGCGACCGTCACGTGTCGCATCAGGACACACTGTCGTGGTCGTGGTGCAGGTGCGCCGACTTCGCAACGATCTCGAAAACCCGCGTGGGATATGGGCCGGATCGCACCCGCAGGGGCGTGATTCACGCTAGTGGATTCCCGCAGAATCATCGGGATCTCCGTCAGCGAAGCACGCCTCAGAAGCGTCCCACCAACTGCATACTCGGCAGAACTTCGTCCCCGATCGAGGACGCATCGAGCCCGTACCCCGTCATCTGTAGATTCACTTTGATCTGGAATTCGCGCGAGAGGTGGTAGGCCGTTCCGATCTCGATGCGTTGCACCGGAAGATCCCATCGCACTTCCGCTCCACTCGAATTGCGGATCTTGCCCGGGCGAATCTGATCCCAACGCACGGCGGCCTCCACTCCCGGAAGCAGGAGGCGCTGGATCTCGACGTAGAAGGCGTTCTGCGTCAGGTCGGATCGAATCCATGGGGACTCGAAGCGGTTGTGAACCGCTTCGGCCCAAAGCGTCCAATGACCTCGGCCGGCCTCGAGATCCATTCCCACCAGTCCCTGCAGATAGTCTTCCACACGATGCCCATCCGGAATCGCGCGGGGCGGCGCCCCTTCCGGAACGGTGCCGCCGATGGGATCGCCTGCGCCGGCCACTCCCGCCGGAAGATAGGGACCGACCGATCCGGAAACTCCCATGCGAAGTCCGGCCCGTGGCACCCAACCGAAACGCCCGATGATGCTGGGAATCTCGTTCGTCTCTTCCGAGGTGAAGACCGGCGCACCCGGTGTTCCGGCGATCGA
>JAGQHR010000633.1 GCA_020431745.1 Candidatus Eiseniibacteriota bacterium | reverse complement strand
CGCCACCTGCGACCTCACCGAACCCCGGCTCTTCAACCTGATGTTCAAGACGTTCATGGGCCCGGTCGAGGAGCAGGCCGCCGTCGTGTACCTCCGTCCCGAGACCGCCCAGGGGATCTACGTCAACTTCGAGAACGTGCGGGTCGCCTCGCGTCAGAAGATCCCCTTCGGGATCGCGCAGATCGGCAAGGCGTTCCGGAACGAGATCACGCCCGGGAACTTCATCTTCCGCACGCGCGAGTTCGAGCAGATGGAGATGCAGTTCTTCGTCCATCCGGAGTCGGCGAACCAGTGGTTCGAGCACTGGAAGGAGCAGCGGATCGGGTTCTACGACGCGATCGGAATCCGCAAGGAGAAGCTCCGCTTCCACGAGCACGGCGAGGGCGAGCTCGCCCACTACGCGAAGGCCGCGTTCGACATCGAGTACGAGTTCCCCTTCGGCTGGCAGGAGCTGGAAGGAATCCACAATCGCGGCGACTTCGACCTGAACCGCCACCAGGAGTACTCGGGCAAGAAGCTGGAGTACTTCGACGAGTCGACCAGGGAGAAGTACGTTCCCTGGGTCATCGAGACCTCGGCCGGGTGCGATCGTACCCTGCTGACCTGCCTCATCGACGCCTACCGCGAGGACGAGCACGAAGGAGAGAGCCGAACCTTCCTGTCCCTCCATCCGCGGCTCGCTCCGATCAAGGCGGCGATCTTCCCGCTCGTGAAGCGCGACGGAATGCCGGAGATCGCGGAAAAGATCACCCAGGAGCTGCGGCCCCGCATGGACGTGTTCTACGAGGAGAAGAACACCATCGGCAAGCGCTATCGGCGCATGGACGAAGTGGGAACTCCGTACTGCGTCACCGTCGATTCGGAGACGCTGAGCAACGATTCGGTGACGGTCCGTTCCAGGGACACCCTCGAGCAGAAGCGGGTGAACCTCTCGGAGCTACGAGGCTTCCTTGAAGAAAAAATCTGGCAGTAAGAAGACCTCGCCCGGCCAGACCGGGAGGGCGAGCCGCCGCTCCCGCACCGGTAAGACCTCTCCCGCGAAGAAGAGCGCCCCCACCGCCGGCGGGACCGGCACGAAAAAGAAGGCCGCCCCCGCACCTGCGAAGTCCGGCAAGTCGACCAGCCGCGCCCCCGCGGATGAGAAAGATCCGAGGACCGTGCGGACCACCAAGTCCCCCAAGAAAAGCGCTTCCCCTAGCGCGACCAACCCGACGCGCGCCAAGAAGGAACCAAGGAGCGGCAACGGCACGGCGGACGCCCCGGGGACCGCGTCGGTCGCGAGCCCGAGCGCCGCAGCGGCCAAGAAGGCCCCGACCGGACGCAAGGCTCGGGCGACCAAGTCGTCGGCCAAGGCGCCCAAGTTGCTCGCTTCGGCGATGGGACGCGCGGACTTCCGCACTCCACCGCTCAAGAAGCCGCTCGACCCGGGACTGACGGGCGAACCCTACCGCGCGACGATGCGCAACGCCCTCCGCGACTCGGGGCTTCCGCGTCGGATCGCGCACGGCGCCGTGCTCCCGGCGCTTCTCGCGGACGGTCGGATGGGCCAGCTGCGCGAGCAGATCGATTGGGCGATCGAGGATCGGGTCCCGGCCTTCTACATGGCCGAGTCCTTCCTTCAGTCCTATCTGTTCGTCGGCTTTCCGCGCGTGATCAACGCGCTCGCGATGCTCCACGACGTCAGCCGAGCGCGCCGGCGCAGCCTGGGTCTGGCCGCCGAGGCGCTCCACGTCCAGACGGAGATCCCGTCGTTCGATCGGATCCTGGGCGGACCTACTGACTTCGGGATGGGCCTCAAGGGACGGCGCATTCGTCTCGCGGAAGGTCCCCCGATGCACCTGGAGGCTCCCGGAGAAGGGCCTGGCAGCTTCGAGCGCTATGCCCGCGAGTGGTGGCGGCGCGGTGCCGAGCTGTGCCAACAGGTCTACGGCAACCAGTTCGAACGCCTGCGCGAGAACCTCGGGCGCATCCATCCCGAGCTCTCCGACTGGATGCTCTTCGAAGGGTACGGCAAGGTGCTCTCGCGGCCGGTGCTGACGCCGCGCGAACGCGAGCTCTGGATCATCCCGATGCTCATGGTGCAGGACGTGCCCGAGCAGTTCTATTCCCACCTGCGCGGCGCCCGCAATCTCGAGGTTCCGGCGTCCCGGATCCAGGGCGTGGTCTGGTTGGGTTCGATGATCGCCGGTCCCACCGCGCTCTCGCGCGCGCTCGATCGACTGGAAGAGCTGGAGCGCCGGGACGAGGAGCGCCGGCGCGAGTTTCCGTTCGGCTGAGCGACGCCCCATGCTTCCGGTTCCGGCACGAACCGAAGCACGGGACGATGAGGGGCCCCCATGAAACGTCAATCCGCAGATTCTCCGACTCGCTCGACCGGCTGCTTCCCGTCGTCCGCGCGCACCAGCGCTTCCCCCGGGCGATGCTCCGGCTGGTTGCTCATCGCGCTGCTGGGCGTCGTCGGACTGACGGCGTGTGGCGGAAAGGAGAACGGCTCCTCCTCGTCCGCATCGTCGTCCTCGTCGCCGTCGGACGCGGTTCCACCGACGCCGGGAGCCGGCGAAGCAACGGCAACGGATGTCGGGGAGGGCACCCTCGTCACCGGCACGGTCGAGGGACATCGCTTTCGGACGCGTCTGCTTCCCGAGCAGGAGATCTCGGTCGATGAAACGCTCCCGCTCCTCGGGACGACCCGCTTTCCACTGCTCGACGGACGCACCGACGCGGAGATCGCGTTCTTCGCGCAGCGCGCAGAGGACTCGATCCAGCGATTCTGCGCGATTCAGACGGAAGCCTACCGCGACACCGCTCAGGGCCGCTTCCGCCGGGCGGTCGTGGACACCGTCCGGGTGGGACCGGACCTCTTCTACGTCGGCTACTTCTGCTTCGATCTCGCCGCCCAGGGACACGCGCGACCCGGCACCGACATCGCCGGCCTGGTCTCGCTGATCGAGGAGAAGGGTGCCCGGGCCGACAGCATCTACGTCGGCATCCGGCTCGCC
>JAGQHR010000632.1 GCA_020431745.1 Candidatus Eiseniibacteriota bacterium | reverse complement strand
GGTGGGCGATCCCGGCACCGTCAATGTCTCCAACGCCTACGCGATGGGCGTCCGCGGCTTCGACACCGAAAAGGCGCTCGCGCTGATGCTGAAGTCCGCGAACGATCCCGAGCATACGCAACGATGGGGACTCGAGGACTGGATCGAGAAGCACTACTGCGCGGGCAACGCCGCCATCACGCTGGAGTACGCGCTCGCGGACTTCACGATCGCGCAGTACGCCCAGGCCCTGGGGCGGCCCGATCTCGCGCGGCAGTTCCTGAAGCGGTCGGCGTATTGGAAAGAGAGCTGGAATCCCACGGACGGATACGTCGAGCCGCGGGGAGGTTCCGGGGACGAGGCGGCGCGCATCTATGAGGTTCAGGTCTTCGGTCCGGGCGGCGCGAAGGAGAACTTCGCTTTGGGACGGCCCGCGACTGCGAGCAGTTCATGCAACGACCGGGAGACTCCCGACAAGGCGGTCAACGGCACCTGGGACGGCGGCCTGGGCGACAAGTGGTGCGACAACGAGAGCGAGCACAAGTGGTGGCGCGTCGATCTCGGCGAGCGGCGGACGTTGGGCCGCTTCGAGATCTACCACGCGCAGATGGGCGGCGAGAGCAGCGCGTGGAACACCCGCGACTTCAAGATCCAGGGCAGCGACGACGACGCCACCTGGACCGACTTGGTGACCGTGCGTGGGAATCGCGATTCGCTCACCGTCCATGAGATCGCGCCCATCAAGGCGCGCTACGTGCGCCTCGATCTCACGCCCGCCGAAGCGGACACCGGTTGGGGCTGCCAGCCTTTCGATCGCGCGTCCGGGTGCGGTTTCGTCGAAGGCAACGCCGCGCAGTACGTCTGGATGGTGCCGCACGACCTGGAAGGGCTCTTCCAACTCATGGGCGGTCGCGCGACGGCCGTCACGCGGCTCGACGATCTGTTCCAGGAGCTCAATGCGGGAATCGGCCGCCCGTATTTCTACATCGGCAACGAGCCCGAGCATGGCACCCCGTGGATCTACAACTTCGCGCAGGCGCCGGCCAAGACGCAGGCCGTGGTGCGGCGCATCGTCGATCAGGAGTTCCTGCCCGATCCGGGCGGGCTGCCCGGCAACGACGACCTGGGCGCAACGTCAGCGTGGTTGACCTGGGCCTACCTGGGGATGTTCCCCGCGATTCCGGGAACGGACATCATGGTGCTGCACGGCCCGTACTTCCCGCGCGCGCAAGTGACGCTGGCGAACGGGAACGTCCTCACGATCGAGGGGGAGGGCGCCGGGCCGAACGCGCCGTACGTGCAGAGCCTGACCATCGACGGCAAGGATACGACGAAGAGTTGGCTGCGCTACGCGGACATCGCGCACGGGGCGACGTTGCACTTCGTGATGGGTGGGACGCCGAGCCCGTCTTGGGGACGCGGCGCGGGCGACGTGCCCCCCTCGTTCCCGGCGCGGTAGGCGAGACGGGAGCGACGTTGTCGGCGGTCCATCTCGATCAGAAACTCAGGTGGCTTTGGGCTCTCGTGTGCTCGGTGGCCGCCCTCGGTCCGGCCGGGGCTGTCTTCGCAGAATACGTTCATGTGGGATCGGCGTACGACAGGTTCGCGCACGGCTTCGACCGTGTGGACATCGTCTGCGTGGCGGACGTCGCCCAGTACATCGAGGCGCCCGAGCCGACGTTTCCCGGTGGGGAGACCCGCGCCGCCTATCGCTTCCGGATCCTTCGAGTGTGGAAGGGAGAGGTGCCGCCCACGCTCCAGGTGTCGGCCCATCATGGACGCAGTTGGCCGATCGGTCTCTCCCGCCAGGAGGCGCGTCGCGGCAACTCCTGCTGGGACTCGAACGACGTTCCCAGCGTGGCGGTCGGCGAGCGCTACGTGCTGTTCCTGGAGCAGGTCGTGGTGCGCGAGACGTTGTTCACGCGCGAGCCGATTCCGGAGCGGACGTTGCTTCTGATGAGTCGCGCGGTTCCGATTGGGGAGGCCGAGGCTACGCTATTGTGGCTGCAGCGCGAGCACGGTCCGGGTCGGACGGTCTCTGCGGGCGGGTCCGACGTGCCGCAGGTCTCGTTCCTTTCGATCGTCCGTCACTTGGAGGAGGGGGACTCCCTCTCGCGCATCCATGCCGCCCGCGCGCTGGGCCAGCTCGGCGACTCGGCGGGCGTCGGGATCGACGCGCTCGTAGCGGTTCTGGCGGAGACCGCGGATGAGCCTGTTTCTCGCCCGCTCCGGCTGGCCGCGTTGAATGCGTTGAGTCCGGTCCGGCACGATCGGGCCGCGCGCCAGGTCGTCATGGATCTGTGCGAGGATCCGGATCCCCTCGTCGCCGGGCAGGCCCTACGCATCCTGGAGCGGTAGCGAAGCTCGCCCGCGACTGCAGAGGATGCCCGGCGAGTGACGGTGGAGCCGAGTGCGCGCTATCGACTCTGTGATTGAGGGATTGTCGGGGGCCTATCGGGGCTGCGTCTTGCCGTCGGCCTTCGAATCCGGTACGGCGAAGAGGTGGTCCGGGAGGCCGGTTCCGGTTTCGACGCCGACGACGCGGACCAGCATGGCGCGGTCACCGTTGACGAACTTTTCGATTTGGCGCGGGATCTCGAACCCGTCCGGCAGGGACTCGAACTCGGAGAATACGCAAACGAGCGTCGTTCCCCAGGTTCTGACCTCAGACTTCACGCAAGTGAAGCTCGACTGGTCGACCCAGGCTCGATAGTCGGTTTCCGAGCCCTTCCATCGAAGGATCCAACAGTCCCGGTCTCCGATCCGCTCCTCTCCGTGGAACCCCACGAGTCCCTCGTATCCGAGCAGGCCGGGCAATGGATTCGGAACGTGGGCCGCTGTTCCGAATGTCGCGCTCTCCAAATTGATGCCAGGGTGACGCGCGCGTTCTCCAGAGAGGAACCACGTGCGCTGGCCGTCGCACACGGTAACTTCCGCCTGGTCGTCCTCCTGCGTTTTTTTCGGGACGGCAGCGCGTTCTTCGCTTCGCCAACGCCGGTCCGCGTAGTAGATGACCGTCGTGACCGGATGGG
>JAGQHR010000631.1 GCA_020431745.1 Candidatus Eiseniibacteriota bacterium | reverse complement strand
GAGACGTCGAGCCCCCGCGCTTCCAGGATGCGTGGTACGACGGCCAGACGCGCCGGGAGCTCCTGATGGTCGCGCGCGGTGTCGAAGAGCGCCAGGTGCACCGGATCGGAGCCGAGCTCTCCCCCCAGCTCCCGTAGCCGCTGCAGCAGCATCCGCGTGTGCACGACCTCCTCGCGGGCGATCGCGAGTATCTCGCGATGGTACGCGTCCGGTTGCTCCGGGAAGTCAGCCGAAGACAGGAGCGCCAGCTCGACGGCGCTGAGCTCGATGTGGGCGACGGAATGGAGGAGCAGGTATCGTCCGCGAGCCGACCCCAACCGAGGCCGATCGCGCAGCTCGCCGGGGGGCAGCACGCGCCAGTCCGCAGGGCGCCCGGGCCGAATGCGTCGCGAGACGGGAGGCGCGTCGCCCGGGGTGCCGGCAACGCCAATCCCGCCGTCGCGGGTCCGCGCGGTGAGCTGCATCGCCGCGCGCAGCTTCCGGTCCAGATCCGGCTCGGCGACGATGTCCTCGATCTCCCGGACGATGGCCGGATCCAGCACCTGGGCGCTCTCCTCTGGCGACGATCCCGAAGTCAAGTGCGGTCGCCCGGTTCGTCCCCTCCGGCCGCGGACGCGCGGGTCTCGTCGTGCGACCACGCGGGTCTCATGGTAGCCTGATCCAGCGCCCGTTCCACCCCGGATCCCGGTACGGCTCGGGGACTGGATCGCGGCGGACCAGGAACGAGTGGATTCGAAAGCGAGTGCGGATTCCAAGATGTTTCGTGTGGGACAGATCGAGCTCGACCGCCCGGTCCTGCTCGCTCCGATGGAAGCGATCACGGAGCGCCCCTTCCGCCGCCAGTGCCGCCGGCACGGGGCGGGGATCGTCTACACCGAGTTCATCAGCGCGGAAGCGTTGATCCGCCGGGTCGTGAACGCGCAGGAGAAGGCGTTGCTGGCCCCCGACGAGCATCCCGTTGGGATCCAGATCTACGGCAATCGCCACGAGGCCCTGGTCGAGGCGACCGAGCTCTCGGAACGGATGGGACCGGACCTGATCGACATCAACTTCGGCTGCCCCGTGAAGAAGGTGGCCTGCAAAGGCATCGGCGCGGGCTCCGGCCTGCTACGCGAGCCCGACTTGGTGGTGTCGCTGACCGAGGCGGTCATCGGTGCCACCCCTCTCCCGGTCACGGTCAAGACCCGCCTCGGATGGGATCACCAGAGCATCGTGATCGTGGATCTCGCACGCAGACTCGAAGACATCGGCGTCGCGGCCCTCACCCTCCACGCGCGGACGCGTTGCCAGATGTTCAAGGGCAACGCCGACTGGGACTGGATCGCGCAGGTCAAGCAGGCCGTCTCGATCCCGGTCATCGGCAACGGAGACGTCACGACGCCGGACGACGTGGTCCGGATGTTCGCCCACACCGGCTGTGACGCGGTCATGGTGGGACGCGGGGCCATCGGCAATCCGTGGATCTTCTCCCGGGCGCGGGCCCTGCTCGACGGCGGCGTCGACCCGGGACCGCCCAGCTTCGAGCAGCGCATCGCCGGGTATCTGGAGATCCTCGACGAAAGCATCGTCGAAAAGGGAGAGCCCCGAGCGGTCAAGGAGATGCGCAAGCACCTCGCGAGCTCGTTGCGCGGGATGCCGGGAATCGCCTGGCTTCGGGGCCGCCTGATGGAGGAGACCGATCGGGCGGGCGTGCAGCGGGCCGTCGAGTCCTATCTCGAGAAGCTCCACGCGCACCGCCGACCACCCATGGCGCCCGATCCGGATCCGGTCTCGGAGATGGTCTCCTCATGAGCCGCTCGACACGCACCGGTACTTCCCCGGCCGATTCCGCCGTGTTGGATCTCTGTATCGACGCGGCCCGCCGCGCCTGTCGGGAGTCGTTGCGCCACGAGCCATCCGCCGAGCGCGCTCCCCGGGGAGCTGCCGCCCGGACCCGTCGCGGAGAGATCTTCGAGGCACCGGAGCTCGCCTTGATCGCCGGGGTCGGCGGGTCCGCCGAACAAGTCGCGGTCTGGCGCGCGCGCCTCGCCTCGCGCTCACCGATCACGCACGTGGTCGTGCGCGGCGGCCGGACGGGACGGTCGGACGGAGGCCCCCCGAACGCCGCCACCCTGCAGGTGCTCCTCGAGCTCGCACCGCGGGCCCTCCTCTACTGGGGCACCGACGGGACGCCGCGCGGCGGAGTGCGGGCTGCTGCCCTACTGCCGGGGGCGTTCTCTCCGGCCCACCTCGACGGATCGAGAGGAAAACCCGCATGAACGAGTCCGGTCTTCCGGGCAGCGCCGGACATTTCGTGCCGCGCATCGCGATCGGCTCCGACCACGGCGGCTTCGCGATGAAACAGTCGCTACTCCGCGCCCTGGCCGAAGACTTCCGGGCCTCCGCGATCGACTGCGGATGCTACAGCCCGGATTCCGTCGATTATCCGGACATCGCGATCGCCCTTGGGCGGATGCTCCAGGAAGGGCACGCCGACTTCGGGGTCATGATCGACGGTGCGGGGATCGGGTCGACCATGACGCTCAACCGGCTCTCCGGCATCCGGGCCGCTCTCTGCCACGATCCCTTTACCACCGTGAACAGCCGCGCGCACAATGACGCGAACGTGCTGGTGCTGGGGGCGAACGTGGTCCACGCCGGCGAAGCGGTCCGACTGCTGCGGCTCTGGCTGCGCACTCCGTTCGAGGGCGGGCGCCACCAGCGGCGTGTCGACAAGATCCGCGCGCTCGATCGGGACCGTTGAACGAAAGAGGAGACGACGCGTGAGCGAGCCACCGACGATTCCCGACGTCTGGATCCGTCAGATCACCGAAGAGGTCGTACGCCGGCTCGGCGCCGGCGGTGCTTCCGCCTCTTCCCGGGGCAATCCTGGACCAGCCGGGGGCGGCTATGACGCACCGGAATCAGCTGTCACTGGCCCTGGGGCCTCGTCGGCGCGCTTCCCGTCCCCCACCGGCAGCGACGCGAGCACCTGCTGCTCCCCCATCGCATGCGGCTGCAAGCTGCCCGGGTTCGAAAAC
>JAGQHR010000630.1 GCA_020431745.1 Candidatus Eiseniibacteriota bacterium | reverse complement strand
GAGGCGCTGCGCCGGGGACGCCCGCACGGTTTTCTGTCCCTCGTCGGATACTGCCTGCATGCCGATGCGGTGGGTGCGCACGATCCGTCGGTGCTCGAACGGACCGAGCGGGCGTGGGAGACGATCGGGTGAGCGAGCCGAGCCTGGACAAGGACCAGGTGCGTGCCTGGTCGCGGGAGCTGGGATTCGAAGCGGTCGGCTTCGCGCCGGCGGAAGAGCCACCAGACGCTCGGGACCGGCTCCAGTCCTGGCTCGATCGTGGATACCACGCCTCGATGGCGTGGATGGCGCGTGAGCCGGTGCGGCGTGTCGATCCGGAACGAATCCTCGAGGGAGCCCGCTCGGTGATCGTGACCGCCCTGGTCTACGACCGACCGGAACCGGTGCCCGCGGCGCCCGCTCTGCCGCGCATCGCGCGCTACGCGCGGGGTGACGACTATCACGAAGTGGTCGGCGAGAAGCTGCATGCGCTGGCCGATCGGATCCGTGCGCATCATCCCGAGGCCCGCGTCCGCATCGCGTGCGACACCTCGGCGATCCTGGAGAAGGCGTTCGGCGTCGCGGCGGGGCTCGGATGGCTGGGGAAGAACACCTGCCTGCTCCATCCCAAGCTCGGTTCCTGGTTCTTTCTCGGTGAGATCTTCACGACGTTGGCCGTGTCCGCGGATCCTGCGGTGACCGACCTCTGCGGAAGCTGCCGCCGCTGTCTGGACGTCTGTCCCACCGACGCGTTTCCGCAGCCCTACGTCCTGGATGCGAATCGCTGCCTCTCGTATCGCAACATCGAGCATCGCGGCGCCTTTCCCACCGGGTGGGGAGAGTCGCTGGGCGATTGGCTCGTCGGGTGCGACCTTTGTCAGGACGTCTGCCCCTGGAATCGCAAGGCGCCGTTTTCGCCGGAGGAGCGATTCGCTCCGCGCCCGGAGCTGACGCGGACGACGGCCGAAGAGTGGGAAAGCCTGGACGACGCCGGCTATCGGGCGCGGGTCAAAGGCACGGCGATCACACGGATCAAAGCGGCCGACATGCGCCGCAATGCGGGCGCCGTGCGTGAGAATCGATCCCGTGCGAGTGCGGATGCGGACGGCATGTCTCCGCCGCGAAGCGAGCCCGGCGACGGTTAGACACGTTTGCTCCCGCGCTTCTTGGCGGGAGGTGCGGCCGCTGCCTTCTGCGGTCGGGGACGGGCTTTTGCCGCCTTCGGCCGGGTCCCGCCGGCAGCCTTCGTCGCCTTGGGGAGCGCAGGACTCGATGCCATCCGCTCCGGATAACGGCACAGCTTGCGGAGGCTGCACCGATCGCAAAGCGGCTTGCGTGCGTCACAGATCTGCCGCCCGTGCCAGATCAGGGAATGGGAGAGCTGCGTCCAGTCCTTTTCCGGGAACAGCTCCTGCAGATCCGACTCGATCTTCACCGGATCGGTTTCCTCGCTGAGATCCAGCCGCTTGGACAGGCGCTGCACGTGGGTATCGACCGTGATTCCCGGTGTGTCGAAGGCGTTTCCGAGGATGACGTTCGCGGTCTTCCTCCCGCATCCCGGGATCCGCACCAGCTCCTCGAGGGTTCGGGGCAGCTCGCCTCCGAACTCCTCGGCGATGACCTGGCAGCCTCCGAGGATGCTGCGAGCCTTGTTGCGGAAGAACCCCGTCGAGCGGATGAGCTCCTCCAAGCGCTCGCTCCCCAGGGACAGATAGTCCTCCGGCCGTCGGCAGCGGGCGAAGAGGGCCGGCGTCGTCTTGTTGACCCGCTCGTCCGTGCACTGCGCCGAGAGCACGGTCGCGACGTACAGCTCGAGCGGAGTCTGGAAGTCCAGCGCGCAGTGGGCGTCGGGGTGCGTCCGGTAGAGCGCCCGAAGGATCTTGCGCGCCCGCGCCTTCGCCTCCACATCGATCGGATCGGCCCCCGCGCGGCGGGGCAGACGGGTGGACGGCCTGCCGGCGCGCCGCGTGGGGGGCGTCGACCGGGTCGTGCCGCGGGACTCACGTACGGGCTCGTCGGCGGTTCCCGGTCCCCTCGATCTCGATCGGGCGGAACTCCCGGTGCCGGTCTTGGTTCGACTCTCGTGCCCAGCCATCGCTCTTCCTTTCAGACCGGCGTACCGTTTGCCTCGGTGCGCCCGAATCGCCGAGGCGTGCCTCGGCGTGTTCCACAGGCCGGGTCCGTGGGGGAGGGCGGGGCAGCCTTGACACCCCCGGGACGGGTCCCTAGATTCATCCGAATGGATCCGCTGCTTTCAGCATGCGGGTGTGGACTTTACGGTCACGAGCGGCGCCTGTCCACGAACACCGAGCCCGCCCCGGGACGATTTCCAGCTTTGGAGAGTTCGATGCACAACCTGTTCGGTCTGCCGGGAACGGTACTCCGGGAGCGTTTGTCCGCGTGACCACCGACAACCTCGGAGCAGGCCTTCCTGAGCCGGGTCCCCTGCTCGCCACCGTCAACGGACCCGAAGATCTTCGCGCCCTTCCCGTCGAGAAGCTCCCTCCGCTGTGCCAAGAGCTCCGGGAATACATCTGGGACACCGTCACACGGCTCGGAGGCCACCTCGCTCCCAGCCTCGGCGTGGTGGAGCTTTCCGTGGTCCTGCACTACGTGTACGACACCCCGCGGGATCGGTTGATCTGGGATGTCGGGCACCAGGGCTACGTCCACAAGGTGCTGACCGGACGCCGTGATGCCCTCCGCACGATTCGCCAGTGGAAGGGGATCAGCGGCTTCCTCAAGCGTGACGAAAGTCCCTACGACGTCTTCGGAGCCGGGCATGCCTCGACCGCGATTTCGGCCGCTCTCGGCGTGGCCACCGCGCGTGATCTGCGAGGTGAGAACCACCGGGTCGTGGCCGTGGTCGGCGACGGGGGCATGACCGGCGGGCTCGCCTACGAGGGACTCAACAACGCGGGCGTTTCCGGACGCAACCTCACGGTGATCCTCAACGACAACGCGATGTCGATCTCCCCGAACGTGGGGGCGATCGCGCGCTATTTCACCAAGATCCTCAGCAGCCCGCTCTTCAACCGTGCCAA
>JAGQHR010000629.1 GCA_020431745.1 Candidatus Eiseniibacteriota bacterium | reverse complement strand
TGTCCCGCCCAGATCGGCGGTGGACACCTCGTAGTAGTAGGCGCTTCCCGCGTGCTCGTATCCGACCTTGCGATAGAGACGGGAGGTCGACGCATAGAGCGCGGACAGCGGCATGCCCAGCGCGCGCATCTCGCGCACGGCCGCCGACATCAGTGCGAATGCGATCCCGCCGCCGCGCAGCTCGGGCTTCACGCCCACCGCGGCGATCGCCCCCATCGGAATCTCCCGACCGCCGAACCACTGGCCGGGCCGGAAGATGCCGAGACCGGCCACGATCCGGCGCCGGTCGTCCAGAAGGACGCGGAAGTTCTCGCGTCCGATTTGCTCGGTATACGGACCCCACGAGTCGGCGGGGAACGAAAACGTCTGCATCAGGAGCGAAGCGAGCTCCTGCTCGGCCTCCTCCGGATTCGGCATGCCCTGCAGTCCGAGCAATTCCATCGGAACCTCCAGTCTCGAAGCGGACGACCCGTGAGATCGCGAGGATGGATCATAGCAGAGCGACGGGCCCACTCCGGGCCCACCCGCCCGGTGTGAACGTGGACTGCGCGGGATGGGCCAACGGGTGACCACCGGGCCGGAGAGCAGCAACGCCCCCGGGACCATCCCGGGGGCGCACCACGAGCCAACTTCGATTGTGAGGTATCATCCGGAACCACGGCGTCAGCCGAAGCCCCTTCATTCGGAGGTCAGAAGCCGCCTCCGAACCCATGTCCCCGGCCGGCCATCTTCATGCCGTGCGGGATGAGATCTTTCATCGCCTCGAGCTTCTGGATCTGCTCGTCGGTGAGGATCGCCTTGATGTCGGTCAGGATCTGCTGCTCGATCTGCAGTCCCATCATGATCGCGACCTGCGGTGGGATCGTCCCGTTCTGCACTCCGGTCAGGATCCGCTCCCGCGCGGGAATCGAGGCGAGGAGGATCTGCTCGACCTGGGACGACTGCGCATCCGAAAGTTGGAGCACTCGGGTCAGGAACTCCGCCCGCCGGGTGAGCTGGGTGTCGAGATTCTCGAGACGACGATCGATTCCCTGGTCGATCCGGTCCTGCTTCAGCTCCTCCCACTTCGCGAGCTGATCGGGCGTGAGGATTCCCGCCATCTCACCCTTGAGCGACTCCGCAAGCTGAGTGGCCTGCGCGACCCCGTCTTCCGCGGAAACGGTCCCGTCGAGCACCGATTCCATCAGCGTGCGGAACTGTTCGCCGTAGCTCTTCATCAGATCCTGCATCGCGGAAACCTGCTGATCGCTCAGACCCAGCTCCGAAGCGAGGTGGCCCATCATGCGGCCGCGTCCCTCATGCCGGATTCCCTCGCCACCCTGTCCTCGTTCGGGACGGTTGGAGACGAGATACTCGCAGAGGGTCTGGAACTGATCGGCATCGAGGATCTCAGAGCTCGACTCCAGGAACGTGACCATCGGGGGCTCGGCGTTCGCGCCCATGGTGCGCCGGATGCGGTCGCCGAAGCGGCCACCGCCCCGCGGTCCCCGCTGGAACTCGGAGTGCAGGCGCTGGCGATCGCTGTTCAGCTGGTCGATCGCTTCGCCCAGCTGGGTCTGCTGGGTAGTGGTCAGATTCATCGACGCCGGCAGCTGCGACAGGCTCAAGCTGGGAGCGGTCGTCTCGGCCGCCTGCGTGGCGCTCACTCCGGTCAAGGCGGAGGTCTGCGACTCCGAGTCGCTGCAGCCCGAGGTCAGGATCATCAATCCGAGCGCCGCAGCCACGGCGGTCGTCGCGCCGGCCCGGTTCCGCCACTGAGAGGGAGAGGTGTGCTTCGTCATCTCGTTTCTCCTCGTTCGTTACTTCTTCGGCCCCTTCGATCGGCGCCACCAGCTTCAGGTGGGACGTTGCGCCGGCCCTGCTTCGTTTCGTCCAGATCAAGATACGCAGGGGTTGTGGCAGAAATGTGACGGGCTCGGGGCAAAGTTCGGCGCGCCTTCGACGACATCACCACCCGCTCCTCCAGGGACTAGTCTGCCGTCAGGGTTGCCGGCGGGGTCTCCTTCCTCCCTCGGGATTGGCGGCGGGTTCTCATTCTCCCGTCGGGGTTGGCGTTGCGGCCGCCGCCGCTGCCGGCGTAGGGGGGAACTGCCGGACATACTCGTACATGGCAATGGCCGCCGCCACGCTGAGATTGAGGCTCCGGGTGTGGCCGAGCTGCGGGATCCGCATCCATTGGAGCGCGTCCATCCCGGCCACCTCCGGGGAGAACCCGAACTCCTCATGGCCGAAGAGGAAGGCGCAGCGGCGCGGCAGCACTGCAGTCGGCAGCTCCTGCCCACGGCCGGGATCGAACGCGACGAGCGTGTAGCCCTGATCCGCGAGGCTCGCGCAACAGGCCGACAGATCGGATGAGAAGTGGGCCGGCACGTGCTTGAACGCCCCCATGGCCGGCGCGGGATTGAACCACTCGATCCCGATCAGATGGATCTCCCGTACCCCGAAGGCATCGGCTGCACGGAAGATTTTTCCCACGTTGAAGTCCGGCTTCGGGCGATCCAACACCACCACGAGCTCCGTCGGTCCGGGATGCGCCAGCCGGTTCGCGTTGCGATGGCGGTCGAAGCTCCAACGAGCCTGCTCGTCCGGCGTTCTCCAGCGGGAGCGGGTCTTGCGCGCCACGCGGGCTAACTCCCGTCCGCCGGGATCCGGATCTCGAGCCGCGCTCCCCCTTCCGGTCGGTTGGCAGCCCGAACGGCGCCACCGTGGCGGGTCACGATTTCCTTCACGATCGCCAGGCCGAGCCCGGTACCTCCGGTGGACCGTGCGGGATCGGCGCGGTAGAACCGGTCGAACACCGAATCCAGGCTTTCGGACGGAAATCCGGGACCGTCGTCTTCGACCACCAGGCGGACCGAGCCGACCGCGTCGGCCGCGTCGTCCCCCGATCCGCTCGCAGTCGGCCCGCTTCGATCGACCCCGACCGTGACGACCCCGCCGCGTGGAACGTAGCGCAGAGCGTTCCCCAGCAGGTTGTCGACGATCTGTTCCACACGTCGTCCCTCCGCCGCGATGTACGCGGATGACA
>JAGQHR010000628.1 GCA_020431745.1 Candidatus Eiseniibacteriota bacterium | reverse complement strand
ATACCTGGAACCCGTTGAGCTGGAGGAGGAGGTCTCGGTTCGCGCGCAGCTGACCAAGGCGAAACCACCCTGGTTCTTCCTCCGAGCGGACCTGTCGCAGGGCGGACGAACGCGTGTCACTGCCGAAGCCGTGTTCCGCGCGGATCCGGCGGACTGAAGGGCGGATCCATCAAGGAGCCGCGTGGCGGGCACGGGCCCCGTCACTCGGATGTATCAAAATCGTGTCCAGGTGCTCCACCCCGTGGGGAGACGCTTCGGCCTCTGGTTGTCGGCGCCGTCGCAACCCGTTGTCAGCGCTGTCGACAATCGGGTTATCGACTTGTCGGCAACCGCAAGGATCCACTCGAGGGTGGAGTTCTCCCCGCAACCTTCGCCCTTCCCCTGCCAGGTGGGCAATCAGGGCGTCTCCGCGAAACCCGGAAGAGGACTCGACAATGCGGACAGTCTCCAACGCCAGATCTGCAATCCGGATTTCGACGATGGTCGGCGCGGCCGTTTTCTGCCTTCTCGCGGCCGGCGCTGCTCGAGCGCAGAATCCGATCGCCGTCGACGATGCCTACGAAGTTCCGGCAGGCGATCACGAGTTCTCCGTGAACGACGGGGACGGGGTCCTGGCCAACGATACCGACGCCCAGGGAGAGAACCTCCCCGATACCGCCGTTGCCGAGCTGGTGAGCGATGTCGCGCACGGCACGCTCGATCTCCTTCCGACCGGAGCGTTCACCTATACCCCGGTCGGGACCTACGAGGGAGTCGACACCTTCGTCTATCACGTCGTAGACGGACCTCTGGTCAGCAACGACGCCACGGTGACACTCGACGTCTGCGGCTGCGTCGGGACCGCCCCCCAGCTGACCTGTACGACCCGAACCGCGTTCGTCGCGAAGCTGGCCGAGCTCGGCTACACGGATCTCATCGACGAGGGATTCGAGGACGGCGCGGTCTGGCCGCGCAACCCCGCGAAGCTGCCCGCCGTCGTCAGCCAGGGCATCACGTGGACGTCGAATCAACCGACGGGCTTCGTCACGACCTCCAACGGGGCGTCCCGCTCCGGACAGTGGGGTGTCTATTCATCTCCCCATGGCCGAACCAGCGGCAATCCGCTCGATCCCCAGCGCGACGGCTTCGTGGCATCCACGAGCGGAACGCTGGTCGGGGCCGGCGGCTACATCCACACCGGCACTCCCTATGCCGGACTCGAGTTCGTGCTCACGATGAGCGATTCCTCGAATCTGGTCGTGTCGTTCCCGAACGCCGTCGTCACGACGCAGGCGCTGTTCTGGGGAGTCATCGATACCCGCGGATTCACTGCCGTCGAGTTCGTCGAGACCGAGGGCGTGCTGGAAGATGCGAAGGTCATCTTCGGCGACGACTTCACGCTGGCGCTCGACTCACCGGCGTCCATCCCGCCGGCCTCCGACGGAATCCGCCTGTCGGCTCGACCGCTCGAGAACCCGTCGTCCGACGATGCCACGTTGCTCCTGACGCTACCGAGGGCCTCGGAGGTCGGGGTCGAGATCCTCGACGCCTCGGGTCGTCGTGTCTTCACGACCGATCTCGGCAGACTGGATGAGGGGCCCCATCGATTCACGTGGAACGGTCGAGACGGAGAGAACCGCGTCGTACCCGGGGGCGCCTACTTCTACCGGGTCGCGACCGACGCGGGTACCGTCCGCGGGAAGTTGATCCGCCTCCCGCACTGATCGCCGGACGACCGTACCATTCGGTGCTCGCGGCGCCGGGGGACACCGCAGCCCACCGCTCTAGTTGGCGACGATGTTGAGCAGCTTGCCCGGGACGTAGATCACCTTGCGGATCGTCTTGCCCTCGACGTGCTTCGCGATCGACTCGTCGGCGAGGGCGGCCGCCTGGATCTGCTCCTCACTGGCGTCGACCGGAACCTTGACGGATCCCCGCTTCTTGCCCAGCACCTGCACCACGACCTCGATCTCGTCTGCCGCGAGATAGGCTTCCTCGAAGCTCGGCCAGGGCGCGTGGCAAATCGACGGTGCGTGTCCCATCCGTTCCCACAGCTCCTCGGCGATATGGGGCGCCTGCGGCGCGAGCATCAGGACGAGCGGCTCGGCCACCTCGCGCGGAACCGTAGCCCGCTGCACGAGGGCGTTGTTGAGCTCGATCAGACGCGCGATCGCCGTGTTGAACCCGAACTGTTCCATGTCCGCGGTGACGGCGGCGATCGTCCGGTGCGTCAACCGGCGCAGGTCGGGATCGGCCGGCTCGTCGGTGACCCGCAGTGCCCCGGAGTCCTCGTCGACCAGATTGCGCCAAACCCGCTGCAGGAAGCGGTGCACACCCACGATCGCGTGCGTGTTCCAAATCTTGGAGGCGTCGACCGGTCCCAGGTACATCTCGTAGAGGCGCAAAGTGTCGCACCCGTACTGCTCCAGCGTCTCGTCGGGAGACACGGAGTTCTTGAGCGACTTGCCCATCTTCCCCAGCGTTCGCGTGACCGTCTCCCCGCGGTAGGTGAAACGACCGTCCGGCTCTTCCTGGATCGCCGACGCATCGACGTACATTCCGCGCTCATCCTGGTAGGCGTACGCCTGGATGTAGCCCTGGTTGAAGAGCTTTCCGAACGGCTCGGGCGTGCTCACGTGTCCCAGGTCGAAGAGCACTTTGTGCCAGAAGCGGGCGTAGAGCAGGTGCAGCACGCCGTGCTCGACACCTCCGACGTAGAGGTCGACGCCGCTCGGGGACATGAAGTACTTCTCTTTGGCCGGATCGACCATCCGCTCCCGGTTCTCGGGATCCAGATAGCGCAGGTAGTACCAGCACGATCCCGCCCACTGCGGCATCGTGTTCAGCTCGCGCTGATAGGTGCGTCCCTCCTGCTCGACCGTCTTCCACGACTCGGGAGCCCGGAAGAGCGTCGGCTGCGGAGGAGCCTCCGGGTCGTCGGTGCCGGTGGGACGGAAGTCCTCCATCGGCGGCAGCTCCACGGGCAGCTTCGCCGGATCGACCCCGACGATCTCCCCGTCCTCTCCGTGCAGGATCGGGAAAGGCTCGCCC
>JAGQHR010000627.1 GCA_020431745.1 Candidatus Eiseniibacteriota bacterium | reverse complement strand
CCGCTTTCGACGCGAACCGACCAGGAGGGCGCCTTCGAGCTGCCCGCGGTTCCCGTGGGGCACTACGTCCTGGAGGTGGAGATGGAGGATTTCACCGGGAATCCCACCGAGATCGACGTGACCACCGAAGATTCCCCCCCGGTCAGCCTGGAAGTCGTTCCGCAGTTCGCGACCGAGCAGCTGCGCGCGATGCCGAACCCGTTCCGGGAGGAAACGTCGCTCACCTATCGTTTGGCCGGATCGTCCCACGTCTCCGTGGCGATCTTCGATACTGCCGGGCGCCAGGTTCGCAAGCTCGTGGACGACGATCGCAACGTCGGGACACACACGCTCCGGTGGGACGGCCGAGACGATGACGGACGGCGCCTGCCCCAGGGGATCTACTATCAACGATTCGCCGCGGACGGAAAGGAACGGATCCAGCGGCTGGTCGTGCTGAGGTAAGCGACCACGGAACGTCGCCGGCCACTCGTCCCGAGCTTCCGGATCGCGGTCCGGGCCGCTCCGCTTCTGCTCCTGGGCGCGGCCGGCACCCTCGCGTCGGCGTTCCTGCCGGCGGGGCGCGCGCAGGCCGCGATCGTTCCCGAGCCGGGGGACTCCCTTCGCGTGGGCGCGGATGAGCTCACGCCGATCGGACGCTTCTATGCCTACACCTACTACACGGACGTCTGGGGCTACGCCGCTCCCGACGGAACGGAGCTCGCTCTGTTGGGGACCGCCCAGGGGTTGAGCATCGTCGACGTGACCGATCCCGGGTCTCCCGCCGAGGTCGCGTTCATCCCCGGAGCCGCCACTATCGCGAGCGACATCAAGACGTACGGCGATCACGCGTTCCTCGTGAGCAACAATCCGCGGGTCCTGCAGATCGTGAGCCTGGCCGATCCGCACCACCCGGTCGAGATCGGCGGGCCGCGCTTCGTGCCGGCCAGCCACAACATGTTCATCGACGAGTACGGCATGCTCTACGCGGTGCGGCCCAGTCAGCCGCTCCAGGTGTTCGACGTGAGCGACCCCGAGAACCCGGTCGAGGTCGGGAGCTACCCGTTCTTCTACCACGACCTCTACGTTCGGAACGGCCGCGCCTATGGCCTCGACCCGACAGCCCAACGGCTGGAGATCCTCGATGTCTCCCTCCTACCGGAAATCACGCTGGAGCAGAGCCTCCCCTATCGCGTTTCGTACGCCCACGGCGGTTGGCTCACTGGCGACGGCCGCTACTTCATCGCCACCGACGAGTCCGACGCCGGGCACCTCCACGTCTTCGACCTCACCGATCCGGCTGGCCCGCGCGCGATCGCGCAATGGGAAAACCCGTTCGATCCCGAGGCGAGCGTGCACAACGTGCTGATCGAGGGCGACGTCGCCTACGTCTCCTGGTACACGTCGGGGATCTTCGCGCTCGACGTCCGCGATCCCGCGCGACCGCAGCTCCTGGCGCACTACGACACCTATCCGGGGCGGGGATTTGCGTTCGACGGCGTCTTCGGGATTTATCCGTACCTGCCGTCGGGGAACATCCTGGCCAGCGACATGTCGACCGGATTGTGGATCTTCCGGCATCGCGCCGCGGATGCGCAGCTCACGCTGACGGTGACCGATCGGGAGTCCGGTTTGCCGTTGCGCGACGCGATCGTCCGGAACCTCGCCGGCGAGGCGGGCACGACGGACGCGGACGGCCGGGTGACGATCGAGCTGGCCGAGGGATCCCATATGCTGGAAGTGGAACATCCCGGGCATCTCGCGCGCACGTTGGACCTCACGGTGACGTGGAGACAGATCGTGACGCGGCGGCTCGCGCTCCCGCCGCTGCCGTCGCATCTCGTCGCCCAGCCATCGGTGACCGACGGTCCCACCACGATCCGGTTCGCGCCGTCGGCGACCGTCGAGAGCGATCTGCGCATCCACGATATCGGCGGGCGGACTTTGCGCACTCTCCGGGTGTCGCCGGGCGCCGGCGCGGTGGATTGGGACGGCCGCGATCGCGAAGGTCGGCGCGTCCCGGCCGGAATGTACTGGATCGAGAGCTCGGCGCCGGATCTCGCGCCCGGGCGCGTCCAGGTCGTGCGCTGATCCCGTTCCGGTTGCGGCGCCGATTCCCTTCCCGCGCGGCGCTGATCCCGTTCCGGTTGCGGCGCTGTTCCATCCGGTGCGGATGGCTCGCGACAGCCACGTGAGGTAGACTCCTGGGCAACGTTTCTCCGCCACGGCTTGGGTGGCGGGTGCGTCGGGCCCGCCGGTGACGGCGCGCTCGTGTCGACACCGGTGATGGAGGAGCCCCACTCCCGATGGCCAAAGCGGAAGAACCGCAGCCCGGAACCGCGTCCGCCGGCGCGTCGGGATCCGGTGCGGGTCTCGTCGACGTGCTGCTCGATTCGGCGCGGTCGTTCCTGCAACGCGGGGAGCTCGAGGACGCCGGACGGTGCGTCGTGCACGCGCTGAGCGCGGCTGCACCGGACTCCCCGGAACGCACGCGTGCGCTCGGCCTCTCCGGTCAGATCGCGCGGGTCGCGGGACGCTTCGAGGATGCCGAAGCCGCCTGGAGCGAGGTCCTCGTCATCGAGCGCGGCTCCGGCGAGACGATCCGAGCCGCGGAGACGCTGTGTAATCTGGGCGAGCTCGCGCGGCAGCGCGGACACTATGCGGAGGCGCTCACCGCGATTCGCGAGAGCCTGCAGCTGTCCAGCCGCGAAACTCCCGGAGCCCTCCGCGCGCGCGCGTTGGAGGAGTTCGGCATCCTGCAGCGGCGGCTCGGGGCGACGGAGGATGCCGCGCGCGCGTTGACGGAGGCGGTGCGGATCCGCGAGGCGATCGGCGATCGACCGGGTCTGGCACGGGCGCAACGGAGCCTCGGCAACGCCTGCTTCAAGCTCGGGCAGCTCGACCAGGCTCTCGCCGCGCACGAGCGCTCGCTCCAGCTCTACGAAGAGCTGAACCGGGCCGAGGACTGTGCGACCGCGCGCAACAATCTGGGAACGGTGCAGATCCAGCTCGGCCGGAACGACGAAGCAGAGGAGAACTTCCGGAGAGCTCG
>JAGQHR010000062.1 GCA_020431745.1 Candidatus Eiseniibacteriota bacterium | reverse complement strand
TCATCGGAACGTGACACTTCGATACGCGCCGTTCCCACCACGAGCCGCTTTGTTTTCGATAGTGTTCACGCCTCGTTCGGATACGCCAAGACGTGCGACATTCCGCACGCTGCTCTTGCAACTTCGAACTTCGGGTAGTTACTATGTTCCCTACGTTGCGCAAGGACAAGGGCGCCGCACAGCCAACCTCCGGCGAAGGCAGGTCGGAGGCGTGTGGTGCTAGGGCAAAATTTCGATTCGGAGATCAAGATGCTTAGGAAAACGCTGGTCGCGGGGCTTTCGCTCGCCTGGGTTTTGTCTCTGGCGGGCGTTGCGCATGCGGGACCCGTCTACAACTGGAACTGGTCCGCGGGTGATGCCGGTGCCGTGAGCAACGCGGGCGGCACCATCAACTGGATCCAGTCGGAGTTCGACACCAACAACAACACGCTCTCCTGGTACGTCAACTTCGGTAGCGTTCCCTACCGTCCTTGGCTCCGCACGGAGGCGTTCACGCTGGCGCTCAACAACGGTCCGAATCCGAAGGGACACGCGGGCGAGCTCGCGATCTTCTATTTCGACACCACCAAGTCGAGCCCGATCCTGACGGCGTACGGCTACAACGGCCGCAACGACACCACCAGCCACCGGGACGGCTCCCGGGATCAGGCCGGTGACCAGACTCCGGACCGGCTCGGCTCGTCGCTCGACTCCGGCGCCAACTCGTGGGTCCACGATTTGACGTTCGACACGGAGTCCAACGGATCCCGGACCATGGGATTCTCGATCGACGTCACCGACATCCTGGGCCATACCCCGCTCTATCCGGAGACAGGCCCCTGGCACGGCACCGGCTATGACTCGAAGATCGGCGTCTGGATGCACAGCTTCGCCGGCATGCGCACCAGCTACAACGATCACTACGTCAACCGGTGGGATCGGAACAAGGAAGGCTGGCTCGACCTCAGCAACGAGGATACCGATGTGACCCAGCCGGTCCCGGAGCCCTCGACGTTGGCCCTCGTGGGTCTCGGGCTCGTCGGGAGCGCCCTCGTACGTCGCCGCCGTCGTTCTGCCTGATTCGTCTCCATATCTGAAGTATCACGCGATCGGCTTCCGGGGTGACCCGGAGGCCGATCGTTCTTTCTTGCCCGAAGCCCGGTTGCCCCGACCGGGACGTCCGGCGGCCAGACATCCCGGCCCGGCATCGCGGAGTGTTCTGGCGGCGGCCGGGCTGCGGTAGTCTCTCGATCTGGGGATACGCGGGCATTCCGATTTGGGGCGAGATGGAATACGTTCTGAATCCTGAACCGCATCGAGCGACGCTAGCTGCTCGGCAGAAGCACACGACATCGGCGCAATGCGTCACAGTTGGGGGCTGCGGCCCCTCCGGAGGATCGATGAAGACTGCGCGCACCTTCCGTATCGGCACCCGTGGGAGCGATCTCGCTCTATGGCAGGCGCAGCGCGTCCAAACGCTACTCCGGCAAGCCCACCCCGACGTCGCCGTCGAGGTCGAGATCATCGAGACGCGCGGAGACCGGGACAAGACCCACGTGCTCTACCACGCGAACGCGGAGACGGCCGGCCTCTTCACGAAGAACATCGAGGGAGCACTGCTGGAGAAGCGCGTCGACATCGCGGTTCACAGCCTCAAAGACCTCCCCACCGAATCGCCCAAGGGACTGATGCTGGGAGCGATCCCGGAGCGCGCCGACGTCCATGACCTCTGGATTACCCGCGATGGGAGTGCACCGGAGGCCGCCCCTCCGAGCGCCCGCATCGGCACGTCCAGCCTCCGACGCCGGGCGATGCTGTCGATGATCCGGGCCGACTACATCTTCGGCGACATCCGCGGAAACGTCCCGCGTCGCTTGCAGCTGCTGGAAGAGGGGAAATTCCACGCGATCATCCTCGCCGCTGCCGGTCTGGCCCGCCTCGAAAAACGCCCCGAGAAGGCATTCGAGCTCTCGCTGGAACGATTCCTTCCCGCGCCGGGCCAGGGAGCCATGGCGGTTCAGATCCGCGAGGACGACGCGGAAACGATGGAGCTGGTGCACGCGATCGACGATCCCAAGATCCGTCTGGCGGTCTATGCGGAGCGCTCGCTGCTCCATGCGCTCGAGGGCGGATGCTCGACACCGATCGGCGCCCTCGCCGCCGTGGATGGTCCCGAGCTGCACCTCAGGGCCATGGTCGTGGAACCGACGGGATCGCGATCCATGCGGGGAGACGGCCGAGGCGGAGTCGACCTCGCCGCCGCGGGCGACGCGAATCCCGAACGTCGCCAGCTCGCATGGAAGGACGCGGAGAGGATCGGCGAGGACTTGGCGGCGGAGCTGCTGCGCCAGGGCGCACGGGAGCTCGTGCCGCGCCAAGGCTGACGGGAGGATCGGGCTCGTGTTCCAGAAGTACCACCCGCCGATGGGTTCACGGCCGGGAACTCTGGCGGCGCCACCCGACGCACCGACCACCCAGGTCGAAATCACACGATACGATGCCGACTCCGTCGCCGTGACGAAGTCGGCCTCTCTCTCCGAGATTCCCTCCATCCTCAGCGGACGATCGAAGAACGAGCATCTCTGGGTCCATCTCGAAGGACTCGGCTCCTCCGAAGTGCTGCTGGAGATCGGCGAGATCTTCCAGATCCACCCGTTGGCGCTGGAGGATGCCGTCAACGTCCCGCATCGGCCGAGCATTCAGAGCTTCGAGCATCAGGCGCTGATCGTGGCCTGGACGGTACGCGTCTGTCCGGAAGACGCTCTACCCGACACCGCGCCGGATCCGGAATCGCTGGAACCGGCGGACTGGTGCGATCCGGAGTTCGCTCAGCTCGCGATCTTCTTCGGAGATCGCTACGTAGTCACGATCGCCGAGCGGGTCGAAAAGATCCTGGAGCCGATCCGGGAACGCCTCCAGACCAAGACCAGCCGGATGCGCCAGCTTTCCAGCGACTACCTCGCATATGCGATCCTCGATGCCGTCGTGGATTGCTACTATCCCGTGCTGGAAGGGCTCGGCGAGCATCTCGATGATCTGGAGACCGCGGCCTTTGCCCGTCCATCGACCCGTCTCCTCCACGAGATCCACTCGGTGCGGCGCACCCTCTTCCACCTCCGCAAAGGGATCTGGCCGCTCCGCGACGCGTTGAGCACCTGGATGCACGACCCCGGGGGTCGACTCTCCGACTCGGTCCGATTCTATCTGCGGGATACCCACGACCACTGCGTGCAGCTCGTCGATGTGGTCGAGACGTACCGAGAGGTGGTTTCCGAGCTGCTCAACACCTACCTCTCGGCGGTGAGCCAGCGCACCAACGAGGTCATGAAAACGCTCACGATCATGGCCACGATCTTCATCCCGTTGACCTTCCTGGCCGGTCTCTACGGGATGAACTTCCAACACATGCCGGAACTGCGGTGGAGATGGTCCTATCCGGTTCTCCTGGTCGTCATGCTGCTGGTCGTGATCGCGCTCTTGCGTTACTTCAGGAATCGCGGTTGGCTTGGCGGGGACTCGGACTGATGCGGCTGTCGAAGGAGCGGACATGAAGGAAGCCTTGAATCAGTTCCACTCCGTCTGGGACTTCGAGCTCTTCACGCTCGGCAGCACGCCGGTTACGCCGGCGACGTTGGCGACCGTGGCCCTCATCATCGTGGTCAGCCTGATCGTCTCTCGGGTCGTCCGCAGCGCGATCACGACCGCCTTCCAACGACGCGGGATCGGGCGGGCCGGTACCGTCGCGGTTATCAGCCGCCTGACCCACTACGTCATCCTCTTCTCCGCGCTCGGCGTGGCGCTCGATACGCTGGGGGTGGACCTCGCGGCCCTTTTCGCCGCCGGTGCGATCTTCGCGATCGGGATCGGCTTCGCGATGCAGACGATCGCGCAGAACTTCGTCGCCGGGATCATCCTCCTCGTGGAACGCTCGATCACTCCGGGGGACATCATCGAAGTCGAGGGACAGTTTGCCCGGGTCCGCACGATGGGCATCCGGTCGACGATCGTCCAGACCCCGAACGACGACGAGCTGATCGTCCCCAACGCGGTCCTGGTGGGGGCGACGGTGCGTAACTTCACGCTCAACGATTCGATCTTCCGGGTGCGGAGCCAGGTCGGCGTCGCCTACGGGTCCGACCTCCGCGCGGTCTTCGAGGCGTTGAAGCATGCGGCGACCGGACTGGAAGGTCGTGAGGAGAGCCATTCACCGGTCATCCAGCTCACTGCCTTCGGAAGCTCCTCCGTCGATTTCGATATCTCGGTTTGGATCGAGGATCCATGGCAGCGCTACGCCGTGCACTCCCGATTGAACGATGCGATCTGGTGGGCGCTCAAGGACGCCGGAATCACCATCGCCTTCCCGCAGGTCGATGTCCACCTCGACGGCGGCGTCGTGGACGCCATGCGGGGCACCCGCATGACGACGTCAGCGGATTCGAAGGATGTGGCGCTCACGGACCGAGCGGAAGATCGGTCGCCACCGAAGGCGTGACCGGGAACGGAGAGGAACGACGAAGGGACGATCATGAGAAACGGGCGGCTCCCGACCGGCAACCGCCCGCACTCATTACGTCTGTGTCACGTCGTAGCCGGATCGTGCTCGTCAGGCCGCTGGATCAGCGATCCTCAGGAACTCTTCCGGCGCAGATTCCGATAGCCGACCAGTCCGATCAGTCCCGAACCCAAAAGCCACATCGTCTGGGGCTCCGGAACCGGATTGGCAGGGGGTGGCGTGCCTTCCAACGTCGGAGTGAACGCCCGCACGGCGATGTCCCGCGCTCCGATTTGGATCGGAGCGTCGTTCACGACCGCCTCGCTACCGGTGTCACCGCTGGGATTCGCAACCAGAAGGTCGGAAACCTCGAGTCCATTCGAGATCTCACCCGTGTCCCAGGACGACGTACCTGGCGTGCCGAACATCAACGGACCCGCCGTGCTGACTCCAGCACACACGACGAGGGCCGTTCCGACGATCAGCGCGCCCTTGATGCGCAGTTTCATCGCTGTATGAATCTCCCGTCAGGACGAATCGCCCGAAGATCGAAAACCCGCCATCGTCACGGCAATGGCCCCAAATCACGGGCCAGGCTCCGTGTCAGTCCGTCCATAACGAGCCCACGGCAGGCAGCAATCTTTCTTCGATCGAATCGCCCCCCAACCTGGGGTCCGTGAAGCCATACCCCCTGGCTCCAATGCCCCGTCCTCGATGCCAAATTCATGGCCCCGGTCGGTGGGATCGACCAATGAACGACAATTATCACCCACTTACACTGCCAGTCAACGAGTTGCTTCGCCCGGAGAGCCCGTTGACCTATACTCACGCGTCACGCCGGGGGACCCGAACGCCCCCGGGAATCGAACGGCATAGGAACAGTCCCCAAGAAAACGCCCCGGGAGGAACACGGGATCATGTCGGAACGCAAGCGGGAGCTGCGGCGACGCCGCCAGCGCAAGAAGGATCGAGTGAAGGCACGGATCCGCGAGGCGATCGCGGAAGCCAAGAAGGGCGGACGCAAGAAGTCCTGATCCGCCGGACGGAGTCGCTTCGGGCCCCGGAGCAGCCCACGAGAATCCCGCTTGGAGGGTCCGGCGTTGCAAGCGATTGAAGCAGTTCTGGTTACTCGCGATTCCGAGGCGGGGCGGGGCGGTCCGGTCGCCATCACAGACCCGTTTGCCCCCCTGGCGGACCTCGGATACGCGATCTGCCACGTCCCTCTGACGAGGACCGCCGCGCCGTCGGATCCCGGACCTCTGGACGACGCGGTGCGACACCTGTCCGAGTTCTCCTGGATCGCGTTCACGAGCGCGCGGGCGGTCCAGGGGTTCGCGAACGCCGTTGCCGGATCTGGCACCTTCGGTTCCGCCGGAACGCGCGCATCAGTCCGCTTCGCCTGCGTGGGGCCGGCGACCGCGCGGGCCTGCGAATCCGTCCTCGGGAGATCGGCCGATCTCGTTGCCCGGAGTGCGAACGCCGCCGGACTGGCCCGTGAGCTGCGGGAGCTCCTCGCCGGACAGGCGGGATCGCGCGTCCTGTTTCCCGCCTCCCCGGACGCACGCCCGGACCTTCCCCGGACCCTCGAGGAGGCCGGGATCCGCGTGACCCAGGTCGAGGCGTATCGCGTGGAGCCCGCTCCTCCGGAGCCGGATCGCTTGCTACCTCCCGGAGGGGCCGATCATTGGGCAGCCATCGTGCTGACCAGTGGCTCGATCGCGCGGATCCTGCTGGAGTCACTGGCGGCGATTTTCCCGGACCGGAGGCAGCTGGAGACGTTCATGGATCGCTCGCGGCCCGCGGTGTTGGGGCCGACGGCGACGGAGGCGCTGGCTGCGTGGGGGCTTCGACCTTGGCTGCAGGCCTCGACGCCCAGCTTGGAAGTCCTGGTCCGGGAGATGACGGACCGGTTGGAACAGGATCGGGGAGAGCCTGAACCTCGTCGATCCGGCGACCGGTGAGGTCCGATCGGCTCGTCGATTCGACACTTCGTCGGCCCGACGTTCGGTACGGCATCCACGAGTGTCCGGAAAGTTGCGGATGGAACCCCCGGGTCGGGGCCGGGAAGCTCGACTCCGATACCGTTCAATGACCGAGGAGGTGCGAACGAAATGACGACGTTCCCGAAGATCCGCATGCGCCGGCTCCGTTCCAATCCCCTGTTGCGAGACCTCGTCCGCGAAACGCGGCTCGACGTCGGCAAGCTCGTGCAGCCGCTGTTCGTGTGTCCGGGTTCCGATGTCGACCGACCGATTTCGGCGATGCCAGGCTGTTCGCAGATGTCGATCGATCGCACGGTGGAGAAGGCGCGGATGCTGTCGGACCTCGGGATCCGATCGATCATCCTCTTCGGGATCCCGTCGGTGAAGGACGCGGTGGGCAGCGAGGCGAGTGCCGAGAACGGCATCGTTCCGCAGGCGGTGCGCGCTCTGAAGAAGGCCGTTCCGCAGATGCTGGTCTGGTGCGACGTGTGTCTGTGCGAGTACACCGATCACGGACACTGCGGCATCCTCCATGGCGACCACGTCGACAACGATGCCACCCTCCCCCGTCTCTCCGCGATGGCCCTAGCCTGTGCGCAGGCCGGGGCGGACGTCATCGCTCCCTCAGACATGATGGACGGCCGAGTCGGCGCGATCCGATCCACCTTGGACGAATCGGGCTTTCAGGATGCCGTCATCGTGTCGTACGCCGCGAAGTACGCCTCCAGCTTCTACGGTCCGTTCCGGGAAGCCGCCGAATCGACCCCGGCCTTCGGGGATCGGCGCAGCTACCAGATGGATCCGGCCAACTCGGATGAGGCGCTACGCGAGGTCGCGCTCGACCTCGAAGAGGGCGCGGACATCGTGATGGTCAAGCCCGCGCTCTCGTACCTCGACGTCATCCGCCGGGTGAAGGATCGATTCCAGGTGCCGGTGGCGGCCTACAACGTGTCGGGCGAGTTCTCGATGATCAAGGCGGCGGCCGCGGCGGGATGGCTGGACGGGGATCGTGCGATGCGGGAGGTCCTCCTCTCGATCCACCGGGCGGGCGCAGACATCATCCTGACCTACCACGGCGAAGAGCTGGCGCGCGCGGGAGCCTGAGGGACAGCACCACCCGGCTTCTGTTCTCGCCAGGTCGCGCCCATCCGGCTGCCGAGGCACAGGCGGGATCCGGGCTCGGGCGCGGGATCCGGGCCCGGGATCAGTCACAGACTGCGCAGCCGCGATCGAACACGATCTTCCAGGACCCATCGGGGCCACGCTGCCAGATCGAGTTGAACTGGCCGATGACGTTTCCTTCCGGGTCGTAGACCGGACCGGACGTCAGACCGAGGGCGCCGGAGTCGAGCACGGAGACCACCTTCGGCCCCCAGGAGAACGGCGCATCCGGCCCTTCGAAGAAGCGACTCCACGACTCGAGGACCACAGCGGCACTGCGCTGCTCCTTGTCTCCGGCGAAGAAGATCGTCCCGGGGTCGAGAAATGTCGCGAACGCGTCCTTGTCACGGGCCGCCATCGTGGCCGCGAACGCGGTCTCGGTCGCCCGCAGCTCTTCGGCCAGTCGGGTGGCGGCACCAGAGGCCGATATCGCATCACTGTCACCGGCCGGGACCGACGACGGCAAGCCCAGCAAGATGACGAGGGAGATCGCAGCAGGGACGAATGGGGCGAGTCTGCGGAAGTTCATGACGGGGTCCTCCGCCGGCCGTTGCCGGCATCACGAGTTCATCGAACCGATGACGAGGAATCCCGCGCAGGCCCGGTCAGGACTCCGCTCGGATCCCGATGACTCCTCGTGACCCCGAGGCGAAGTGAGTATACGAGAGCCGGTCGAAGAACTGAGATCCCGGGCAAAAAAAGTCGCGGGACGAAGCAACTTCCCCGGTCTCGTCCCCGATGAGTGACGTGGGGAGTACCGCCCGCTCCACAGTCCTGGAGCCCCGAGACGGTCCCCACCACGGCGCGGCTCCACCCACGAATCGAACTGACTGTTCCGATTTAAACTCTTTCACAAGATGGGAATTGCGCCACCCCTTGCGTGGGCTCGCCCGAATCCGCGGCGTCGACCGGTGGCATCGGGCGAAGCTCTCACACGCTAACTCCGACGTGCGGAGAGCCTCCGTGCCTCGGAGGGTGCGAATGCCTCATCTCGCGGGTCCGCGCGCAAATACCGGTCCGCTCATTCCGCTATACCCCCTGACTCAACAGTTTTTCTCACAACACTTTACGGGTGGCGCCGCGAGTTGCCTCCCGGAGATCGAAACGAGGTGCCGGGCAGGATCACCGCCTCGGATGGAAACCGACTTCGATCCGGACGGACTGTATCTATATTGAGACCTCACGGAGACCTCGGGAAGAGCTCGAGCTGCGGGAATCAACGGAGCAACGCGGGCACTCTGGCGGATGGATCCGAAACCGCACCGGGAGGAGCGCATGCACTACGACTATCTGATCTTGGGCACCGGGCAGGCCGGCGTCCCGCTGGCCACCGCGCTGGCCGACGAGGGACGGCGCGTCGCGATCTTCGAGAAGAGCCACCTCGGCGGCACGTGCGTCAACTACGGCTGCACTCCGACCAAGACCATGATCGCGAGTGCCCGGGCCGCGCACGTCGCGCGGACGGCGCAACGTCTCGGGGTGCGAACCGGCGAAGTTCAGGTCGACTTCCCGGCCGTAATCGCCCGAAAGCGTTCGATCGTGGCGCAGTGGAGAGAGGGAGTGACCAACCGATTGGAGGGCGGTGGCGACAATCTCCGTCTCGTCCGGTCCCAAGCCCGCTTCGACGGGCCGAAATCCGTGGTCGCCGGCGGCGAGCACTTCACCGCAGATCGCGTGGTCATCAACGTCGGTTGCCATCCCGTCGAGCCGTCGATCCCCGGACTCCGAGACGTCCCCTGGCTGGACAATGACCGTGCGATGGAGCTCGCGCATCTCCCCAAACACCTCCTCGTCCTGGGCGGCGGCTACATCGGGTGCGAGCTGGGCCAGGCTTTTCGGCGATTCGGCGCCCGGGTCACCATTCTCGACCACAATCCCCACCTCCTCAGCCGGGAGGACGTCGACATCAGCGAGGCGGTCGAGGGCGTGTTCCGCAAGGAGGGAATCGATCTCCGTCTGGGCGCCAAGATCGTGGACGTCTCCGCCCCCGCCACGAGTGAGGTGATCGTCCGACTCGACGGAGGTGACCAGATCTCGGGGAGCCACCTGTTGGTCGCCACGGGGCGGACCGCCAACACGGCCGATCTGGGATGCGAAGCAGCCGGGATCGATCTCGACCGCCGGGGCTTCATCGTCGTCGACGAACGCTATCGGACCAGCGCCGACGGGGTCTACGCGGTGGGCGATGTCACCGGAGGCCCTCAGTTCACCCACAGCTCCTGGGACGACCACCGGATCCTGCTGGACCTCCTCGAGCACGGCGGGACTCGCACCCGGAAGGACCGCCTGGTCCCGTACGCCGTCTTCACCGACCCGTCGATCGGCCGCGTCGGACTCTCGGAAAAGGAGGCCAGGGAGCGGGGGGTCGCCCACGAGGTCTCGACCCTGCCCTTCGGGGCCGTGGCTCGGGCGATCGAGACGGACGAAACCGCGGGTCTGCTCAAGGTCCTGATCGATCCCAAGACCGAGCGCATTCTGGGCGCCGGCATCGTCGGCCTGGAAGCAGCGGAGCTGGTCCACGTCTTCGTCGCCATGATGGCGTCCGGCGCCACGGCCCGCTCTCTCGTCGATGCCGAGATGATCCACCCGGCTCTGGCCGAGGGCCTGCAGTCCGTCGTGATGAGGTTCGACCGCTACGCCTGAGCGCCCAAAACCGAAACGCCGACTCGGGTTTCCGACACGCCGCAACCTTGCACCCAGCGGGCTGCTCTCGTAGCATAGCCCGCTGTGTCCCGACTTTTCGGGGCATCGCGTCAGGCCC
>JAGQHR010000626.1 GCA_020431745.1 Candidatus Eiseniibacteriota bacterium | reverse complement strand
GGGCCGTCCTCCTGCTTCTCGATGGTGACCGTCGCGCCGGTGAAGCCCGCCATCCGGCGGCGTAGCTCCTCCAGCTGATCGCGCGAGGACTTGGTCCGCTCTTCCTGAGGCACGAACTCCATGCTGATGAGGCTGAGGTGGGGCGGTGCCTTCGCGCTTCCGCCGAAAGCGTCCTGGCCGGCGCCGACCTGCGTCACGTAGGCCTTGAGGTCGGAGAGCTTCGCCACCTCGGTCTCGGCGGTGCGGGCATAGGCGTCGCTGAGCTCGATCCGGGTTCCGCTGGGAGCTTCGATCTGGACCGAGGCGTACTGCGGTTCGGTGTCGGGGAAGAGCTCGACCCCCGCGTTGAACATGCCGAAGCAGATGACGAGGACGACCAGCACGGCGACCGCTCCGCCGATGGTGAGGAAGCGGTGCTGCAGCGCCCAGCGCAACGTCGGCTCGTAGGTCGAAAGCCCCAGGTGCATGAGTCGATCCCCGAACCGTTCCTTGCGGGTGGCATGGGGCAGACGCATCAGCTTCGCGCAGAGGACTGGGTTGAAGACGAGCGCCACCAAAAGGGAGGCGGAAAGGGAGAGGATGACGGTGATGGGCAAGTACTTCATGAACTCGCCCATGATCCCCGGCCAGAAGACGAGCGGTGCGAAGGCGCAGATCGTCGTGATCGAGGAGGCCACCACCGCCATCGTCACCTGGTGGGTGCCGAAGCTGGCCGCCTCCATCGAATCCTTGCCCTCGGTGCGGTGCCGGAAGATGTTTTCGACGATGACGATCGCGTTGTCGACCAGCATGCCCAGGGCGAGGATCAGGGAGAAGAGCACCACCATGTTGAGCGTGATCCCGAGCACCCGCAGCAGGATGAAGGTGATGAGCATCGAGAACGGGATGGCGGCACCCACGAAGATGGAGTTGGTGAGGCCGAGGAAGAGGAAGAGCACGCCCACGACGAGGATGAGACCGCTCAGGATGTTGTTCTCCAGCTCCGCCACCATGTCGCGCACGTAGGTCGACTGGTCGCTCGTGATGGTGACGACGGTGCCTGCGGGCAGGCTCGGCTTCATCTCGTCCAAGGTCGCGCGCACCTGGTCGGCGATCCGGATGATGTTCTCTCCGCTGCGCTTCTTCACCGAGAGCGTGACGGCGTCGACGCCGTTCTTGCGGGAGATCGTCTCCGGGTCTTTGAGGCCGAGGCTCACGGAGGCGATGTCGCGCAGATAGACCGGGGTGGTGGCCGCCGGGTTGAGAAGCAGACTCTCGATCTCCGAGACGTTCTCGAACTCGCCGGGGACGCGAACCTGGTACTCGTAGGTGCCGAACGCGAGATCCCCTCCCGGCAGGGTGATGTTCTCGAGGCTGATCGCGTCCTTGACGTCCTGGAGGGAGATACCGTAGAAGCGCAGCCGCTCCGGATCGATGTCGACCCGGACCTCGCGCTCGACGCCACCCGTGAGGTCGACCCCGAGGACGCCCTTGATCTGCTCCAGCTCCTCCTGGATGTCCTTGGCCGTCTCCTTGAGCTGCACCGGATCGTAGTCGGCGGCGAGCACGACCTGGAGGATCGGCCACTGTTCCGCCGAGAGCTCGTAGACGAGGAGATCCTCCCGCACGTCCTGCGGAATCTCCGGCTTGGCGAGCTCGATCGCGTCGCGCGTCTTCTGCAGGGCGTCGCTCATCTCGGTATCGGCCTTGAATTCGAGGACGATCGTCGAGACGCCCTCCGAGGAGGTGCTCGTCATCTCTTTGAGATCGGAGAGCCCCTTGAGCTCCTTCTCGAGCTTGCGCGTGACGAGATGCTCCATGTCGGCCGGAGAAGTCCCGTAGTAGGGGGCATAGACCATCACGTAGGGGATCTTGACGTCCGGCGATGCTTCCCGCGGGAGCGACAGGTAGGCGGCGACGCCGATCACCACCACCATGAACATGAGGAAGTAGACCGTGACGTGGTTCCTGATCGAAAGATCGGTGATCTTCACGGGGTGCCTCCGGTTACTTCCTCGTCGTTGCGAGAGGACGGACCTTGGCGGACGACGGCGGGATCCCCGGGCAGCGTGCCGTCGGGACGGGTGGCGGTTTCCTGCACGATGATGGTCGCGCCGTCGACGAGATCGCGATGACCGCGCACGATCAGCCGGTCCCCGGCGTGCAGTCCCTCCTCCACGGTGACGAGGCCGTCTTGTGCCGGGCCCGTGCGGATTTCCCTGCGTTGCGCGTGGTCGCCGTCCGCGACGAACACGGTCGGGCCGTCGGGCGACTCCAGGATCGCATCCCGGGGAATCGCCATGACCTGTCCGTGCACCTGGGTCGGGACTTCGCTGCGGGCGAGCGCTCCGGGCCGGAGGGCGAGGTCGCTGTTCGCCACCTCGATCTCGACCGGGATCTTGCCCGACGCCGGTTCGGCTTCCAGACCGACCCAGGAGACTTTACCCGGTGCGCGAACGCGTCCTCCTTCGATCTCGACGGTGGTGAGGGTTCCCGGCTGCAGCGAGGCCACGTCCCGCTCGGTCACCGATCCCACGAGCTTCAGAGTGAATGGATCGACGACCCGCGCCACGGCGGTTCCGGGGGCGACATGCTCTCCCAGCTCGACGTACCGCTCGGCGAGCACCCCGGCGAAGGGCGCCGCGATCGAGGCCCGCTCATAGCGCAGGCGGGCGATCTCCGCCTGCGCGTCGGCCTGCTCCGCCTGGGTGTGCGCGATCAACATCTCCTGCCCGCTGACGGAGTTTTCGTCGTGCAGGGCCCGAGTGCGTTCCTCGTTGAAGCTCTGCAGGGTGCGCGCCGCCTCCGCGGACTGCATCTCGGCCTGGAGGATGCGTCGATCGAGGGTGAGCAAGCTCTGTCCGCGTTGGACGTAGGACCCCTTGGGCTGGTCGAGGCTGGCCACGACCCCCTCCTCCTGCGTCGCGACGTCCGCACCGCGGAGGGGACGCAGCGGACCGGAGATCACGAGCGATTCCGTGAGCTCGGTCTTCTCGAGCACCAGGATCCGGACGTTGCGCGGCGGCTCGGCATCCGCCGGCGACGCCTGACTC
>JAGQHR010000625.1 GCA_020431745.1 Candidatus Eiseniibacteriota bacterium | reverse complement strand
TGCCAATGGCGGCCGACGCCGATGTACGTGCGCCCGATCCCGGTCCCTCGTACGTTAGCCTAGGAGCTGAGAAAGGCTGGACGATCCGGGTGTATCCAAACCAGTCCGGAATAGGTGCCACTGCCATCTGCACGAGTGAAGACTCGCACCATCACGTCGACCTGATCGTCGATGGTGCCAGATATCGGTTCGACAAGGATGGTCAAGCCGACATTCCGTCTATGAGAGGCGACCGCTGGGAGATCGAGCTTGTCGACGAATGAACGCCGACGTCTGGGGTGTCGCTCTGTCGCACTGCTCCGGGGCCCACGGCCGTTCGACTACCACTGCGGTGCTCCAGCGCAAGCTGAGATGTCGCGTCCCTGCGCAGGGCTCCGCGCTGCTATCATCGAACCCGTGGCGCGACGACAATGTCGTCCTCGCCGCTCAGTGAGCTGGACCTTGACGCACGCAGTGGGAATGCTGCCCCTTCTTTCATTCCCAGTCGGCCGTGAGATCCACAAACGCACGAACGTACATTCCTGATGATGCTGTACATCGCCTTGGGTCCATGAGAGCCCCGGTCCCTTGAATGAGCTGGCGGAACCGGGGCGCTCCCCGCCCTACCCCCGCGCCGCCAACGACAGCGCAAAATACTCCCGCTCGTCCGGCAGCCACTCCACCAGCTTCATGCCCGCCTCCCGCAGGAGATCCTCCACCGACTCCCGCGTGTACTTGCAGGAGATCTCCGTCCGGATTTCTTCGCCCTCGCTCAGATCCAGCACCATCTCCAACCCCGGGATCGTGACCGTCTGGTCCTCCGTCGAGCGCAGCCGCATCTCGATCCACGAATTCACCCGATCGAAGAACGCCACGTGCTCGAACCGCTCCGGGACGAAGTCCGCGTCCAGTTGCTGATTCAGAACGCGCAGCGCGTTGCGATTGAACTCCGCGGTCACGCCCTCGGAATCGTTGTACGCGGCCTCCAGCACGGCCTGATCCTTGACCAGGTCCGTTCCCAAAAGGAATCGATCTTGCGGACCCAGCGCCGACGCCACTTCCCGAAGCAGCGCCACCGCGCTGTCGCGCTCGAAGTTGCCGACGGTGCTCCCCAGGAACGCGACGAGACGCCGCTCTCCGTGCGGAAGCAGATGCAGATGCCGCGTGAAGTCCCCGATCACCGCATGCACGGCCAGCTTGGGGTACTCGCTGCGCAGTTGGTCGGCCGTCTCGCGGACCATCGTCTCGCTCACATCGACGGGTACGTACTTCTCGAGCAGCCCCGCGCCCTTCATCGCGTTCAGGAGCACGCGCGTCTTGGCGGAGGAGCCGGAACCGAGCTCCAACAGCTCGGAGCATCCGCACCGTTCCGCGATCCCGGGCGCCGCCCGGTCGAGCAGCGCGCGCTCGGCCCGGGTCAGGTAGTACTCGGGTAGCTCGGTGATGCGCTCGAAGAGCTGCGAGCCGCGCTCGTCGTAGAAGAACTTTGGTGGGATCTGCCGGGGACGCTGGCGGAGACCGTGGGCCACCTCCTGCTTCATGGTCTGGACGAGATCCTGTTCGTCGAGGTGGACCTCGACTTCCAGCAAGGACGTGCTCACGTTTGAACCTCCAGGCCCCGGGGACGCACCCATCGCTCGATCGTACCGAGGATGCCGTCGACGAGCAAAGCGAGTGCCGCCGCCGGAAGCGCGCCCGAAAGGATGATGGTGGTGTCGGAGAGTTGCAGTCCCGAGACGATGGGTTCTCCCAGCCCACCGGCTCCGATGAAGGCGGCCAAAGTCGCGGTTCCGACGTTGATGACGGCTGCCGTACGCAGTCCGGCCATCACGAACGGAGCCGCCAGGGGCAGACGGATCTCCCGGAGGATCTGTCCGCGGGTCATTCCCAACGCCCAAGCGGCGTCGACGGCAGCGGGGTCGGCGTCGCGCACCCCGGTGTAGGTATTTCGGACGATGGGATAGAGACTGTACAAGAAGAGCGCGGCGATCGCGGGCCGCGCCCCCACCCCCAGCACGGGGATCATGAAGGCAAGCAGCGCGATCGACGGAATGGTCTGCAGCAACCCGACTCCGCGGATCGTCCATTCGGCCCCACCACGGCGCCGTTCGAGCAACAAGCCCAGGGGCACGGCAACGACGATGGCGAGCAGAAGCGAAGCAGCGACCAATCCCAGATGCTCGGCCGTCTTGCGCAGCAGATAGCGACGCTCGCCGACCAGGTACGCACCCAATCCCTTGCCGCGATGACTCACCAGGGGCGTTTCCTGGTTCTCGACCACGCCCAGCTCCTCCAGCGCGCTCTGGGCGGCCTGCTCGACCGTGATCGTCTGCTCCTGCAACGCCAGGTTCCATCGACGCATGTGATCTTCGTCCAGAACCCCTGCCAGCAGATCCAACGCGACCCCCACACCGGGATGCGCCTCCAGCGTTGCCCGTCGCACGAGCGGGGCCGCCTCGTAGGGCGGAAAGAAGTCGCGATCGTCCTCCAGCACCACCAGGCCGTACTTCAAAATGTGTCCGTCCGTCGTGTAGACGTCGATGACGTCGACGGCCTTCGCCCCGGCCGCTTCGTACTTCAAGTGCTGCTGCATCGTCTTCACGTCGGCGAATTGGAGCCCGTAGGTTTCCGAAAGCCCGGGCAATCCATCCGGACGGTTGAGGAACTCGATGCCGAATGCCGCCCGCAGGTCCGGCGCGTGCGCGGCCAGATCGCTGATCGTGCGGATCCTCTCGGCATCCGCGATGTCCTTCCGCAATCCGATCTCGTACGCGTTCTCGAATCCCAGCGGACCGGTCCACACGAGGTCCCACCGGCTGAGGAACTCGCGTCGCACGGTGTTCAGGACCCGGGCGCGGTCTCCGTCCGAAGGCATTCCCAGGATCGAGACGAGCCCGGTGCCGGTGTACTCGGGATAGAGATCGATCGCCCCGCTCCGCAATGCCTCCAGTCACAGATCCGTTCCCGCGAAGTTGAAGCGGCACTCGACCTCGAGGCCGGTGCGCGCCTCGATGACGCGGGCGAACATCTCCGCCAGGAGCCGGCTTTCTTCGAA
>JAGQHR010000624.1 GCA_020431745.1 Candidatus Eiseniibacteriota bacterium | reverse complement strand
ACAGAGGAGAAGTCCCAACGCCGCGAGTGCGACGAGCCAGGCCATTCCCGGCAGCGGGGTCTGCAGGACCGCCGCGTAGCGTTTCTCGTAGGAGAACGACTCGATTTGCGGTACCTCGTACTGGCCGAAGAAGAGCAGCAACTTGCGGCCGAAGAGCCCGACCGCGCGACCCGGATCCGAGGAGATCGCGGCCCACGCCTGTTGCCTCCAGTAGCGATCGGCCTGCGCGAACGAGAAGGCGCTCGGTTCGGAATCGTCTTTCTCGACCGCCTCGCGCGCGGTCTCGACCCCCAGGAGATCGCGGTTCTCCTCCATTCCGGGAGGCGGCGCGTAGGCACCGTTGGCGTCGGGTCCGTTCCCGATGAAGAAGTTGATGCCGCCGTTGACCGCGACCGGAGCCCACGCGCCGCGCGTCCCGTTGTAGAGGAACGTCACCGAGAGCGGAAGCACGAGCGCCACGACGAAGGCGAGGCGCTTCCGGCTGAAGACCGGGGGAAAGAACAGCACCGGCAGGGCCAGCGCCAGCGCGATCGGCTGGGCGAGCGCGAGGATGCCCGCGAGGAGTCCGGCGCCGATCCACGCGCCGATCGACGTCGCCCCGGCATTCATCAGCGCCACGCCCACCGCGAGGAAGAGCGCCGAACAGAACGTGACCCAGGTGGGCGGCAGGAGCACACCGGTGTAGAAGATGGCCGGCGCGAAGAACGCGGCGAAGAGTCCCGCGGCCCAGGCCGCACCCCTCCCGCGCCACTGTCCCGCGCTCCAAGTCACGAGCGCGACGGTGAGCGTTCCCGGGATCAGATGCAGCCAAAGTGCCCGCGCCGGATCGGGACCGACGATCGCGTACGTCATCGCGAGCAGGTACGGAAAGAGCGGCGCCTGCATGAAGGGACCGGCGGGCGCCGATCCGCGCAGGATCGCCTGCGCCCACTCGTGGTAGGTCTGCAGGTCCAACCCCAGCTCGCGCCAGAACGGATTGTCCGAGGCATCGACCAGATAGACGACGCGGATCAGGAGGCCGAGCCCGGAGCACACGAGCAGAGGCAGGCGGAGCGCCGCGGGAACGATCGCCGCGCGTCGACGAGCGGCTCCGGACGATCGGTTCTTGGATGACGAGCCCCGGGAACGTGCCGGTTCCGCAGCCCCGCTGCCCCGGGGAACGCTGTGCTTGCTGATCCGCGATGTCACCTGGAACCGCTCCATCGATCCGGATCGTCGGAGGTTCGTCTCCGTCGCTCCGACCGGGCGTGCTCGACTGATCTAGCCGGGGTCTCCGTGTTGGTGCGCCGACGCGACACACCGTGGACCCGGTATGGTGGCAAGATCGGGCAGAGGGGTCAATCGGCATCCCGAAGCCCGAGCGATGCCGACATCGAGCCGACGCGAGGGTCAGCGCAGGCGGACGAGACTCTCCTCGAGACGGATCCCCTCGACGTCCAGTCGGACCTGGTACACACCGGACGGGACCTCCCGGCCGTGCGCGTCGCGACCATTCCAGCGTCGGGTATGGATCCCAGGTCCCAGGCGCCCACCCAGGGACACGACGTCCCGGCCGGCCACGTCGACGATCCGCAACGTCCAGTCCGACTCGCGCACGAGACCGAATCGCAGATCGCAGCCGTCCACGGTGGGATTGGGAATCGGCGATGCCAGGAAGACGCGCGCCGAAGGTTCATCCTCGGGTGTCCCGCTGGGAGGCACGCTCACGCAGTCGAGCGACCCTACGACCCCGTCGCATCCCTGGTAGACGTAGAAGACCTCGAAGAACGGCCCTTCGGGTGTGCACGGGTCCTGCTCGCCGCAGATCGCGTCGAGGTGGCTGGTTCCGATGAAGTAACGCTCTCCCGGCACGAACGGAGCGTCCCCGGCGAATACTCCGTCCAACAGGGACACTCCGCACTCGAACGGCACGTTCGAGGTTTCCCAGGATTCGACGAAAGCCGGATCCATTCCGGGAACGTGCGTCATCTCCACTCCGGTCACGCATTCGCAGCCGGAGCACTGGCGACATCTGGCGAGCCGGATGTACAGCTCGAACGGATACCCGATCGGGGGAAGGTTGGGGCATTGGAACACCCATCGGAAATCGGCGCTAGTGGCATGCGCCAGCGGTTGGATCGTCCACGGGTCGTCATCGGTGTCGAAGTCGACGAACAAGCAATCGGAGGTCACCGGAATGCATGGACTCGGGTCACAAGGCGCGCCCACTCCCAACCAGTACCCCGGTACGATCTCGCACTCGGAAAACGACATTACCCCACAGACCCCGTTCTCCAGGCAGCACGCACCGTCCGGATCGCAAAGGAGGGGAATGCAGGCGGAAACGTCCGTACGGAACGTGCCCCCCTGGGACAGGCAGTCCGTCTCGTCGGTTTCGATGCACTGGCCGCCGGGAAGACAGCAGACTCGGATCCCTTCCGGGCCACAGTCCGCCCCGAGCGCTCCGATGAGCTCGCCACAGGGGCTCGCTTCGGGGAGGCAGGGAGATCCCGGCTGCAGGTGATAGCTCCCGTTCGGCGAGGGGACATTCGTGCAAGGATTGGGGCTGCAGAAAAGTGGATCCGCACCGAGCCCGCCTGCCACCTCGGCCCCGGAGTCCCAGGCCTCGGGCTCGATGTCGCAGCATTCCAGGTTCACCACTCCGGTCCCGTTGCTGATCTGCGCTCCGGAGAAGGCACAGTTCCCGAACACGATGGTCCGCACGAGAGAGATCCGACCATGATTGTCATTGCGGACTCCGCCTCCGTGATCCGACCAGTTCCCGGCAATGGTGCATCCCTCGACGAGGGGTTCGCCTCCCGAGTTGAGAAGGCCTCCGCCGCTTCCCGCCGAAGCCGTCTTGCATCCGCTGATTACACAGTTGCGGATCGTGGGAGAGGTACCGACACAGGCGATGCCACCACCGCTCGCACTCCCGACGACGCGTCCCCGCACGATTCCGATCCCTTCGATGACGGTATCCGGACCTTCACCATTGTGGATGTAGAACGCGCGCCCGTCGCTCTGACAGTCGATCACGCACCGAGAGGGATCCCC
>JAGQHR010000623.1 GCA_020431745.1 Candidatus Eiseniibacteriota bacterium | reverse complement strand
AAGCGGATCTCGATTTCGCTCGGGTCGATGACGGCATTGCTGTCGGTGGGGATCGCCTCCCTGTTCCTCGGCGGGACCTCCGCGCATGCCGCCGCCGACCGGGCGTCGCTGCTCGCGGCCTGGGAAGAGCTCCAGCGCGCGGATCCCCAGGTGCAGGTGTTCGAGAAGCTGGAACCGGGGCTGTACCAGTTCCAGACCGATCGTTTTCCGTACGACGGGATGCTGCGCGTCCTCAACACCTCCGTCGACGACCGGCGCTCCGGCGGGTACGTGATGGGAGTGGTCGAGGTCGAGCTGGTCGATGCGCCGGACGACTTCTTCGTGAAGTACGGCCAGAGCTATTCGATGTGGCAGGGCAACAACTACGCCTACTACGACCCGAAGACCGACGTCTGGAAGTCCAGCGCCGAGTTCACCCAGGACTACGCCGAGGACTATTCCTGTCCCTGGTATGCAAGCGGCAAGCTCTGGTACGGCGTTCTCGGATTCCTCGTTATCCTGGTCCTCCTCTTGGCCCGTAAGGCCAACACTCACATCCGCGAGGCGATGACGGCCCAGAAGAAGGTGATGGCGGATCACGAGAAGGCGGTACAGCGGACCGAAACCGCGATCGCCATTTCGGAACGATCGCTCCACATCGCCGAGCAACAGACCAAGCTGCTCGGCGAGATCCTCGAAGAGCTTCGCCGCAGCGCCTAGGCCCGCCCGAGGCCAAAGGCCTGAGTCGGCGGACTCCCCCCGACCCAGCTCGAGGCAGAAAAATCATCTAGGACGATTTCCGACGTCCACGATCGGCCCCGTTTTACGCGATCATTGACAAAACCTGTCATCAATCCGTCTGGGGGGCCAAGATCATGGGGCTGGAACAACCGTTCGCGACACGAAGCGTTGGGGTATCTCGTTTTATTGCGGCTGGTTTACTTGCGGCCGGGGTGGTCCTGGGGACGCCCGCGGCCGGTGCCCCGACCCTGGTTTATGACCAAGTGATCGGAAGCTCCTATCCGCACGCGCCCGGTCGCCTGGGGAACTTGCTCTATCTTTCCGTCTCGGGGCCAGATTACGGCGTGGCCTCGTACGACCTCACGACCGGCGTCGGTACCACGATCGATGCCCCGCGCATGACGTTCAGCGCGTTCCCGCTTGTCGTTGGCAACCAGGTTTTCTTTCGCGGCGTTCCGGCGGACGGAGACGGATCCCTCGGGCTGTACCGTGTCGCCGGCGCCGGATCCACCTTGCTCGCCACGACGGATGACCTGGGAGCGGCCGGCACGATGCGTCAAGTCGGGAGTCAGGCCGTTTTTGCGTTCGCGGATCCCACGCATGGAAACGAGCTCTGGATCACCGACGCGACGGTGGTCGGAACCCACCTGCTCGTCGACATCAATCCTGGTGGGGACTCCGACCCTGTGTTCGGGCCGGTCATCAACGGCGTCCTGTTTTTCTCCGCCGATGACGGTGTCCACGGACGAGAGCTTTGGAAATGCGACGGCACGGCAGCCGGAACCGTGATGGTGAAAGACATCGAACCCGGTCCCGATGGCAGTGCTCCCTCGAGCTTCGTGGCCACGGGGTCCTGGGTCGTCTTCCGCGCGAGCGACAGTGCCGCGGGCACCGAACCGTGGAAGTCCGACGGAACCGCGGCGAACACGGTGATGATCGAGGACATCGAGCCCGGGATCACAGGCTCCTCCCCGATCGGCTTCGCAAAGATCGGATCTTGGATCTACTTCCAGGCGCGGAGGGTGCTCACCGGTGCCGAGCCCTATCGCACGGACGGGAACGTGGTCGAGTTCATCGCGGACATCAATCCCAGCTTCGGAGCTTCCAGCCCCGAAGGCTTCGCCGAGTACGACGGGCTCGTCTATTTCCAAGCCGATGACGGTGTCCACGGCCGTGAGCTCTGGCGCACGAACGGGACGGCGGCCGGCACCGAGCTTTTCGCCGAGTTCGAGCCTGGCTCGGCCGGTCGCTACGTCCGGGAGTTCACCGTGCACGCGGGGGCTCTGTACTTCGTCGTCACCGGAGACGAGGCCTTCGACGACGATCTCTGGCGCACGGAAGGGACGGCTGCCGACCTCACGCGGATCGCGGTTCGGCCCGACTTCGGGTCGCGCGCGATGGGTCTCTACAGCGACGGCACATACCTGTACTTCGGAGCGAATGACGGGACCCAGGTCGGACACGAGCTGCGACGCCTCACCTGGGGCGAAGAGAGTTTGGAGCTCGCCTACGACTACAACACGGACAACGGCGGGAACGCGGAGCAGCTCACGGCCTACGACGGCAACATCGTCGGGATCGCTCACCCGTACGCGACCGGGCGTGACCTGTGGCTCTATGACCTCGCGGACATCGAGAGCTCGAGGAATCTCGATGAACTCCTCGATCTCTTCGAGGATCAGATGCCGGTGGGGGCCGAGCTGGTCGTCGACGGCAGTTTGGTCTATTTCACTTCATTCGACGGCGACACCGGATTCGAGGTCGCAGTCTACGACGGCGTCGAGGTCCACCAGCTCGACGTGAATCCCGGACCGACGGGATGCACGCCAAGCGACCTGGTGGTGACGGACAACGGAAAGGCGTTCTTCGTCGGACGTGACGAAGCGTCGGGCAACTTCGGTCTCTATCGCATCACCCCGCCGCCGAGCGTCGCGGTGGGATTGGTGCACGACTGCGGAAACGACCGTCCGGAGCAGCTGACCGTCCTCGGTGGATCGGTGATCTTCGTGAACACGGATCCCGACCACGGGACCGAGCTCTGGACCTCCAACGGTACGACGACGCAGTTGCTGGCGGACATCAATCCGGGGACGGCGGGGTCGAATCCGCAATCGCTCGTCCGAATGGGGGAGCATGTCTTTTTCACGGCCACGCGGCCGGACACGGGGCGCGAGCTCTGGACCACGAACGGTACGGGATTCGGTACGCATCTCGTCGGGGAGGTCAACGTCGGGCCGGCTTCATCCGCCGTCAACCAACTCACCGACGCGTATCCGCTGCTCTACTTCCGGGCTTCCACGCCATCGACTGCTTCGTGG
>JAGQHR010000622.1 GCA_020431745.1 Candidatus Eiseniibacteriota bacterium | reverse complement strand
CGATCGTGATCGCGGACGGCGACACCGTCGGTCTGGGATCCGCGGGCCAGATCTTCCGTTGCGCCGGTCTCGACCTCCGCTTCACCGACGGATCCACAGGCCCGGAAACCGTCCGTGTCGCCCGCGCCCGTTTCCTGCGCACCGAGCTCGCGCTCGCTCCCGGACTCTACGAAGCGGAAGCCCGCCTGTTGGGTGACTCCGAGACGACGAGTCCGATCGAGATTTCCGCCTTCGGAGAGCCGGGGATCGCGAGCCCCCGCATCGAAGACGGCGCGAGCGAGGTGATCCGATTCCGGTTCCGGGTCGCCGACACCGCATCCGGCGACGCCTCTCCGGCACGAACGTCGCTCCTCTGGAAGCCCCGTCCGGGAGAGCGAGTCGCCCTGGCGTATCTCCGCGTGGAGCGCGTCGAGACCGGGACGTCCGACGAACCCGCGCCGGACCCTCTCGAATCCGGGCGCGACCAGCTGCGCCGGATCGCCGACTACCTGGTCGCGTATCAGGTCCCGGAGTTCGCGAACTTCGACTACACCTCCACCGCATGGTGGGAAGCGAGCATGGCCGTCCGCACCCTCCTCGCCGCTGCGGAGATCCTGGACGAAGACGCGTATCGCGACGCCGCCCGCCGGACCGTCGACGTCTTTCGCGCGAGGCAGTGGGAAGACGGCGACTTCTGCTCCTACATCGAGGGGATGCCGAACCCGGCGGCCCAGACCCGCAAGCTCTCGACCTGCGACACGCACAATCGCGCCGACCTCGGGAGCATCACCGCGTGTCTCTCGCTGCTCGCGGTCGCGCTCCCCGAGTCCTCACGCACGCCCTACTTGACCGCGCACCGTCGCTACCTGGAGAGCCGGATCCTCGGACAGGCCATGTCCGACGGATGCTTTTCCAACGGACGCTTCGAGGGTCGCGACTACGGCACCTGCTACAGCGTCGCGACCGGGACCAGCGCGCTCACCCTCGCGGCCTACGCGACGGCCACCGGAGACGCGGACGTGCGACGCGCCGCCGAGGAAGCCGCCCGGTTCCTCGCCGGAACTTTCACCGAAAGCGGCACCATCCTCTTTCATCATCACGATCGGGCAGAGCCCGAAGAGATCGATGCCAGCTGGTTCCACAACGTGTACTACGTGCTCGAAGGACTGATCGCCGTCGCTCACGTGACCGACGACGCCTCGGTGCAGCGGGCGATCGCGGACGCTCTCCGCCGCTACGTCCATGGTCCCGAGGGGCTCGCCGCCTTCCTGCCGGCCGACGGGTGGATCTCGGTAGGATCGCGCCGCCAGCAGGGCAAGGCGAACGGAATGCTGGGACTCCTCGTCGAGATCCGCGCGTTGCTCGGACCCGACCCGACGCTGGACGGATGGATCGCCGCCGGAACGCAGGCGCTCTGCGATCCGCAGGAATGCGGGCGCTACGCCGTGCTCCTGCCCCCGTTCCAGGCGTCCGCCGACAAGGCGGAGGTCTGCACCTCGTTCGCGGGACTCTCGATCGCCGAGTCGCTCCGTCCCGGAATCCTCTTCATGCGTCCGTGAGAACGCTCGCCCGGATCATCAGAGGCGGAAGAGGATGCCGTGCACCGGAACCCCAGTCGCGATCCGAATCGCCCGGACGTAGAGCGCGATTTGCCGGCGGTAGACCGCGAGCGCGCGCGTGAGCTCGCGATCGGTCTTGTAGTCGACCACGATCCATCGATCGCCTTCGAGGAACGCGAGATCGACCACCCCGTCGACGTAGGTCGCGCCGCGTTCTCCATCCGCCTCCAGATGCAGCAGGACGGGGGTCTCGCGGTGGCACCGGCCCTGCTCCTCGGCGACCGCGGCCCGCCGGAGCAGCGGATGCTCCAGGGCACGGGACACCAGCCCCCCCGCAGCGGTACGCTCCGCGTCCGTCGCACCGAGGATGCGGGCCTGGAGGCGCGTCGCGCGCTCGATCTCGAGAGCGGAGGCCCGCAGCGGAACCGACTCCAGGACCGCGTGCACCAAAGCCCCGAAGCGCGGGCCGGACGGACGGGATGATCCGGCCCCTTCCAAGGCGACGACCTCGACGTCCAGCTCGTCCGCGGAAATCGGAGAGGACGGTTCCTGCTCGATCGTCTCGTGTTCTTCCGACCACCGGGTAGCGGTGACGAGCCGGTGGCGCGCATGTTCGCCCGCGGCGAGGCGACGATCCCGCGCGTCCGTCCACGCCCGGTAGCGCTCGGCGCCCTGCGCTTCGGCTGCGGGATCCCCCTTCGCGACCAGATCCTCCCGCCGCAGGCCCGCGAGCGATCGCACCTTCAGATCGAGCAGGGACAGGTCCCACCACACGGCATCGACGGTGGCGAGCGGCTCGCCCGCATCGTCTTCGTACTCGATCCGGTGCCACCCCGGACGCACGCCCCCACCGATCTCGTATCCCGGGACGCCGGTCGGCGGATCGAAGTCCGCGCCATCGTCTCCGGTGTCCACGCGATCTCCTCCGGAGTCCGTGCGAGAAAGATCCGCACTCGGGGTCGCACCGGCGGCAGGTCCGGCCGCCGCCGGTCCGAGCGGAGGCGGACATCCCGGGGCGATTTGCACGCGCGCCCACGCCTCGCGCGTCGGGTAGAGGCTTTCGCTGACGGGTCCGATCCATCCCGTCGCACCCAATCCCTTTTCGCTCGCGGTGAAGAGCGCGTGCTCCCCCTCGGCCAAAGTGGGCACGACCAGCAGATCGCGCGCCCGCGTCGCGGCGACGTAGGCCAGGCGCACGCCTTCCGACTCGTCACGCGCTCGCTCGACCTCCTCGTACTCACGCAGGAGCGACGGCGCCCAGCCGCCCAGCTTCATCGCGCAGAGACCGCGCGCCGGATCGAGCACCCGCGACGCCCCCTTGGCCAGCATGTCCGTCGGATCCGCCAGGATCACCACGGGAAACTCGAGTCCCTTCGCTTTGTGCACCGTCATGATGCGCACGCCGTCGCTCCCGTCCTCCAGAATGGGGGCTTCGGGCGACCGGCCCGCCTCCGCGTCTTCGAGGAGACGATCGAGGAAGCCGCGGAACGAGATTCCGCCGCTC
>JAGQHR010000621.1 GCA_020431745.1 Candidatus Eiseniibacteriota bacterium | reverse complement strand
GCCGCAGCCGCCTCGAAGCGGCCAATCGCCTCCTCGCCTGGGTCGCCGGCAATGTCCGCTACCGACTCGACCGGTCGGCGTCCCAGGAGGCGCGCGACGTTCTCGAGCGGCGCAGCGCCTACTGCACCGGCTACGCGCGCCTGGCCGTGGCGCTGCTCGAGGCCGTCGGCATCGAGGCGCGCGAGGTCGCGGGCTACGTCGCCGGAGAGCGGCCGGGAACGGGCGGGGCGGGGTTCCATCGCTGGATCGAGATCCGGTATCCCGATCGCGGCTGGGTCTTCAGCGACCCGATGGCGAGCCTCGGATTCGTCGACGCCACCTACCTGCGCATCGCGAGCGACCGTCTGTCGATCCCGGCGCCCGGCGACGGCCTTGTGATCGAGCGGGACGACCGGACGGTCGCGATCGACATCGCTCCGGAGACCCAGGCCGTGGCCCTACGCCTGCGGGCGAACGACGAGTCGCGCTCCGCCGCGGCGCTGGTGGTCGAGCTGGAGTCGGGACAGGACGCGGAAGCGGAGCTGACGAGCTTCGGCCTGCGCCGATCAATCCGGCTGCCGGATGGACGAGGGACGTTTCTCGGGCTCGAGCCCGGGAGATACGAAGTTCGCGTGCGAGAGGGTGGCCGCCTCGCCGCATGGAAGAGCGTCACGATTCGGGATCGGGTCCTGGCCCAGTTGAACATCCCCCGGTCCGAATCGGAGAGAGCTGAGAGCGAGCGGGGCAGATGATGGGCGTCTACGATCATCGTTCGATCGAGAACAAGTGGCAGGAGCGCTGGGAGCGCCAGCGGGTGGCGGAGGTCGACCTGCGTTCCGGGCGCGACAAGTACTACATGCTCATGATGTTCCCCTATCCCTCGGGGGACAGGCTGCACGTCGGCCACGGCCGGAACTACATCCTCGGCGACGCCCTCTACCGCTACCTCCGGATGCGCGGCCGGCGAGCCCTGAACCCCATGGGGTGGGACGCCTTCGGCCTGCCCGCCGAGAACGCGGCGATCCAGCGCGGCGTCCATCCCTGCGACTGGACCCTCGACAACATCAAGGTGATGAAGCGGCAGTTCCGCCGCTGGGGCATTCTCTACGACTGGTCGAAGGAAGTGACCTCGTGCCTTCCCGACTACTACCGCTGGAATCAGTGGCTCTTCCTGCGGATGCTGGAGAAGGGGATCGCCTACAAGCGGCGGGCGCCGGTGAACTGGTGTCCGAGCTGTCGCACGGTGCTCGCGAACGAGCAGGTGATCGAGGGCGCGTGCGAGCGCTGCGGCACGCAGGTGGTGCAGAAGGACCTCGAGCAGTGGTTCTTCCGGATTACTGGCTACGCCGACCGACTCCTCTCCGGTCTCGAGTCGCTCACCGGCTGGCCCGACAAGGTGCTGGCGATGCAGCGCAACTGGATCGGGCGCTCCGAAGGCGCGGAGATCGACTTCGAGGTCGAGTCTGGCGGCGGTCCGTTGGTGGTCTTCACGACCCGCCCCGACACCCTCCACGGCGCGACCTTCCTGGTCCTCGCGCCCGAGCACCCGCGCGTCCCGGATCTGCTCTCCGGCAACTCCGACCGGGCGGAGATCGAGGCCTGGATCGAGCAGGTCCGGAACACGCCGCGGATCGAGAGGGAGGGGGAGGGCTCCGCGAAGACGGGGCGCTTCTTGGGGTCGCACGCGATCAACCCGGCGACCGGCGAGCGGATCCCGATCTGGATCGCCAACTACGTGCTCCCGGACTACGGTTCCGGAGCCATCATGGCGGTTCCGGCCCACGACGCTCGCGACCTCGCTTTCGCGCGCCAGGAGGGTCTCGAGGTCCGTCTCGTCTACCACCCGACCGACCGCGAGGTGCGCGCCGAGGAGATGACCGAGCCGGTCCTCCACGAAGGGCTCATCCGCGGCTGCGGCGAGTTCGACGGCGCCGGCGACGGACCGGCGACCATCCGTCGTTTCATCGACTGGCTCGAGATGGCGGGGAAGGGGAGGGCGCGCGTCACCTACCGCCTGCGCGACTGGCTGATCTCGCGCCAGCGGTACTGGGGAACGCCGATTCCGGTCGTCTACTGCGACGCTTGCGGCATCGTGCCGGTACCGGAGGAGCAACTTCCGGTGAAGCTCCCCTACGAGGTCGAGTTCTCCGGACGGGAGGGCAATCCGCTCGCGCGTTGCGAGACCTTCGTCCACGCCGCCTGCCCGAAGTGCGGCGGCGCAGCCCGCCGCGAGACGGACACGATGGATACCTTCGTCGACAGCAGTTGGTACTACATGCGGTACCTGTCGCCGAAGGACTCGTCGCAGATCTTCGATCCCGAGACGGCGGCGCGCTGGGCGCCGGTCGACCAGTACATCGGCGGCATCGAGCATGCGATCCTGCACCTTCTCTACGCTCGTTTCGTTTGTCGCGTGCTCCACGACTTCGGATACGTCCCCTTCGAGGAACCGTTCCGGAATCTCTTCAACCAGGGGATGATCACCCGCTTCGCCGAGCGCACCGGGCGGATCGAGAAGATGTCGAAGTCGAAGGGGAACACCGTCTCTCCCGACGCCCTGATCGACGAGATGGGGGCGGACACCGAACGCGTCTACACCCTCTTCCTCGGCCCCCCGGAAGACGAGGTGGAGTGGAACGACGAAGCGGTCAGCGGCGCCTATCGCTTCCTGCAGCGGCTCTGGCGAGTCGCCGAGAAGGTGGGCGACGCGCCACCCACGGCCCCCGCGGACGCGGACCTCGAACGCGCCCGGCATGTCGCCATCTCGCGCGTCAGCCGAGACTTCGAGCGCTTCAAGTTCAACACCGCGGTCGCAGCGCTGATGGAGTTGCTCAACGCGCTGGTCAAGGCCGTCGAAGGCAAGACCGCTTCCCGGCTCCGCTGCGAAGAGACCCTGGACACGCTGCTGCAGCTTCTCCATCCGATCGCGCCGCACGTGACGGAGGAGCTCTGGGAGCAGCGGGGGCACACGGAGACGCTGCTCGAGTCCGACTGGCCGGAGGCCGACGAGGCGAAGCTGCACCTGGATCGGATCCAGATTGTCGTGCAGGTGGACGGCAAGCTCCGA
>JAGQHR010000620.1 GCA_020431745.1 Candidatus Eiseniibacteriota bacterium | reverse complement strand
GTCACGGTCGACGACGTCGTCGACGTCCTCATCGAGGAGTCGACCGAGGACGTCCAGCTCCTCGGCGGCGTGCAGCCCCTGGAGAATCCCTACCTCGAGACGAGCTTCTGGACCCTGACCCACAAGCGCGGGCTCTGGCTGCTCGTCCTCTTCGTGGTGTCGATGCTGACCGGGAACATCCTCCAGCACTCCCAGGACGTCCTCGCCAAGACGCTCAGCCTCGTCCTCTTCGTGCCGCTCATCACGTCCACCGGCGGGAACACCGGGTCCCAATCGGCCAGCCTCCTGATTCGTGCGCTCGCCGTGGAGGAGATCCGCGCCTCTCACGTCCTGCGGGTCGCCGTCCGCGAGATCCTCATGGGGCTCGCGCTGGGCACGTTCCTCGGCATCCTGGGCTATGGACGCGCCCTGCTCTGGCACGCCGGGCCGCACGTGGCGCTGGTGGTGTCGTTGACCCTGGTCGGGGTGTGCGTCTTCGGGTCGCTGTTGGGGGCGATGCTGCCGCTGCTGCTCAAGCGGATGCGGGTCGATCCGGCGATCGCGTCGTCGCCGTTCGTCGCTTCGATCGTGGACGTCTCGGGGATCCTGCTCTACATGACGGTCGCGCACGCCGTGATCCGGTGATCACGAAAGAGCCCCGTGGCGATTCCGTAGGGAACACACCTCGGGGCCGTCCGAACCGTTTCGGGGCTGCTACTTCTCTTCCTTGAAGAGGCAATACTTGCGGAGCACGGGATCGTACTTGCGGAGCTGGATCCGGTCGGGATGCTTCCGCTTGTTCTTCTGCGTGTGGTAGGTGTACGGGCTCTCGGTGCTCTTGAGCTTGATGTGGACGCGATCGCCTTTGGCCGCCATCGGAACGAACCTCCTCCAGAACGTCTTCTTGGATCGAAACGCCGAGTATGCCGTTTCGACCTGGATCCCTGCAAGGGGTCTGGTGACGTGTGGGCCGGAGCAAGGGGCTGCACGGGCCGCCCAACGGACGGCGCGTCGAGCCACCCACCGGACGGATCGTCGGGCCACCCACCGGACGGATCGTCCTGGCGCCTTCCGTGCCGTGGCCCGCCGCTGCTCCTCCCGCCGCCGCGCCGCTGCGTCGACCGCGACGGGCCGAACAGCGAAACGCCGCGGAGGCTCCTGTCGAACCGTCCGCGGCGCTAGAAACTACCGGAAATCCCCGCCGTAATCCCCTATCCAATAAACGGATAGGCGCCTCACCTCAGAGCGTGAACGCGAACTCGTCGACGACGGCGCCCGGCACTCGAGCGCTCCGCGTGGAACGCTTTCCGTAGGTCTCCGAGTCCAGAATCAGATCCCGCTCGGCGGTCAGACCGACCAGGTTCTGTCCCAGAATCCGATACAGGCTCTCGTCGAACCGCATCACGTTGACCGGCGCCACAACCTGGCCGTTCTCGACCCACAGGGTGGCGAACCGGGTCATGCCGGTCATCCGGCACGCAGGACGGTCGGAGTAGTTCAGGTACCAGAGGTTGTTGATGTAGAGCCCGGTCCCGAGCTCTCGCAGCACCTCGGCCCGCGGCACCTGTCCCGCCCCCATGTCGATCGACTGCGGCGACTCGTCCCCGGAGGCACCGTTCGTCGGCACTCCGTACTCCTTGGCGGAGCGCGGCGAGGCGAGACAGTTCCGGAAACAGCCCTGCGAGATCAGCTCCACCTTCCCCGGCCGGATGAAACCCTGCCCCTGAAAGTCCGGCGCGATCCCTTCCGCGGTGTTCTCGGTGATCATGACCGACGGATGGAGCGTCGCCCCACCCTCGGCCATCTTGAGGAGCGAGGTTTGCTTCGTCCGATGGTCTTTGAGGCCGAAGCCCCCCCACGAAACCGTCGAGAGGATCTCGTAGAGCGCAACCGGCGACAGATAGACACGGTACTTGCCGGGATCGATGGTCCGCGGAGAACGCGCCAGGATCGCGAGCTGCTCGGAGGCCGCTCCCATCCGCGCCGACAGATCGGCGTCGCTCCAGGTAAATCCGGCGTAGCCCGACTTCACGGCCTTGTCGGTGCTGTGATACAGGCTCCAATCGAGATTGAAGCTGAAAGCCGTAAACCAGTTCCTCTGCCCCATCGAGTTCGCGAAGCCGGCATGGATGCCGCCCGCCGCGTAGATTCCCACGAGGTCCTTGCCCTCGCCGGCCTGCATCACCGACCGCACCGCCTGGTCGCGCGCCGGCAGATTCGAACGGTCGATCCGCTCGCTCGAGCGGACCTCCGTCGAGTAGAGCAGATAGGGATCCTCGCTGACGTGCGGCACCAGCTCGCGCTGATCCTCGACCATCCGGCGCACCCGCGGACGATCGATCTCGAGATCTCCGCACAGCGTCGTGCTGGCGGCGGCATGCCGCTGTCCCTGGATCAGATCGACCGTGATCTCGCGCTGCACCACGCTCCCGGCCTGGCGGACCTTGTTGTGGTTGAAGCGCACGAAATCCGAATCCTCGGCGTGGTAGCTGGCCGTCCAGACCTCGTTGCCCCGCATGAGGGACTGGAGATGGTCCGCCAGCTCGTAGAAATAGTCCTGCATCGATTCCCCCTCACTCCCCGCCGAAGACGTCGACGGCACCGAAGAGACAGGTCGGCGAAGCATGTCCGACCCGCACGCTCTGATTGGGCTCTCCCTTGCCGCAGTACGGCGTTCCCAGGACCTCGAAGGTGGCGCGATTGCCCACGCCCTTGAGGTTGCGCCAGAAGGTCGCGGAGATGCCCCGGTAGTTGGGCTTCTTGACGACCTGGGTGAGCTTGCCGTTCTCGATCATCTGTCCCCACTCGCAGCCGAACTGGAACTTGTTCCGCGAGTCGTCGATCGACCAGCTGATGTTGGTCTTGAGGTAGAGACCCCGCTCCACCATCGCGATCATCTCGTCGAGGGTCGATTCGCCCGGTTCCAGATTCAGGTTGGCCATGCGGTCGATGGGGGGACGGTTCCAGCTGCAGGCGCGGGCGTTGGCCACTCCCTGCGCATGGAGCCGTTCCTGCGAGACCGTGCCGCCCAGTCCCCGCTCGAGAATCCCGCGACGGATGATGTACTCCTT
>JAGQHR010000619.1 GCA_020431745.1 Candidatus Eiseniibacteriota bacterium | reverse complement strand
GCTTGACCACGTAGTCGTCCGCGCCGAGCTCGAGTCCGACGACCTTGTCCACCTCCTGCCCCTTCGCGGTCAACATCACGATCGGGGTCTTGAGATCGCGCGCCCTGATCTGCCGGCAGACGTCGTAACCGCTCTGTCCCGGAATCATCACGTCCAGCAGGACCAGGTCGAACGACTCACGACCGTAGGTGGCGACGGCATCCAACCCGTCCGACACCAGACTCACGCGGTAGCCCTCGTCCCGCAGGAGGTCGACGAGACCGGTGGAGATGGCGGGATCGTCCTCGACGACCAGAATGTGCTCGTTCATGCGTCCGGATCCTCGACGGAGTTCAAGGGAAGGCGCAGCTCGAAGCGGCTCCCTTCCGGCTCGTTCGGTGAGTAGTTGATCGTGCCGCCATGGTCCTGGGCGATGCGGCGGCTCAACGTCAATCCGAGTCCCGTCCCCCGGACGCTCGCGGTCAATGAATCGTCCGCGCGATAGAACTCGTCGAAGATCCGCTGGGCATCCAGCGGGCGAATTCCGATTCCGTGGTCCGCGACCGAGAGCACGGCGTCCTCCCGATCCACCCGGAGGCCGAACCGGATCCACTTCTCCCCCGGTGAGTACTTCTCGGCATTGGAGAGCAGGTTCAGAATCGCCTGTTTGATCGCCTCGGGATCCGCCAGCACCGGGGCCGCCGGCGTGTCGAAGACGGACTCCACCGTGAACCCTTGGTGCTCGAGACGCACCTGCTGCGACTCCAGGATCTCGCGAGCCAGCTCGACGAGATCGACGCGCCGTCGCACGTACTGACGCTCCTCCCGGTGCTGCCGGGAGAAGTCGAGCACGTTGTTGATGAGACGCGTCAACCGTTCCGCCTCGGAGACGACGATGTCCAGGTACTGGCGGCGCTTCGCCTCGTCCTGATGGCGTCCGTCGCGCAGCATCTCGGAAAGCAGCCGAATCGAGGTCAGGGGCGTCTTGAGCTCATGCGAGACGTTGGCGACGAACGTGGTCTTCTGCTCGGCCAACCGCAGCTCCGAACGGAGCATCCACGAGACCGCGAAGCCTCCCGCCATGATCGAAACGACGAGAACGCCGACGAGGAGCCCGATCGCGAGCGAACGGGTCCGTGCGCGGTCCGCGATGACCCCGGGATCGGTGAGGTAAGCCGCGACCGTCCAGCGCGGCAGAAACTCGGAAATCTCCCGGGACACGAAAGGGATGCGCCAGCTCGGCGCCTGGCCGGACGCCGGGTCGAAGATCGGCCGCCCCGAGCCATCGAGGACGACGAGGACCCGCGCTTCGTTGCGAGCCACCGGGAGCACCGCGAGGATCCGGTCGCGCAGCGCGCCCTCGTCGACGGAACATCCCAGGATCCGATCCGGCCCGACCTTCTTCCAAAACAGGAGCTCCAGGCGATCGTCGATCAAGCGCGGGATCCATCCCTGATCCGCACCGCGGACGATCTGCGAGAACCGCAGGGACTCCGTCACGAAGGGGGACGGAGGCCGCACGGCCGTCCGGCGATCCCGTGACGGCGAAGGGACGGCGACCGCCTCGTCCTCGCGCCTGCCCAGGGTCTTCTCGGCGCGCTCCGGAACGTTCTTACCGCTTCGCTCGGCCTCGTCGTAGAGCTTCTCCCGAAACTGCGCGTCATTCTCGAAGTCGCTGAGCGCCTGCTGCCGGCGCGCGGCCTTCGAGTCCACCTCCGAGACCGTCTCCGCGCTCTTCCCCTTCTTCTCCATCTGGTCGGCGTATTCGATCGCGACGTTCTGGTAGACCTCGACGCTCTTGCGGTCTTGGAAGAAGTCGAGGTTGAGGTCGAGGAAGGACGCCTCGGACTCGGGCAGGACCGACGCTTGTTCCGCCGGCCAGAGAAAGCGCGCGGTAGAGCGTTGGAACAGGAACGGGATTCCGATCAAGCGAGTCGAGTCCGCCCAGACGGCGAGGGCAGGGATCGCGGCGTCGGGAGCCGGAGTGACGGCAGCCACCGAGTCCGGCGCAGCGCTGGAGAGCTCGGCTGCGAGCTCGGTAAGGAGCGCGGCCACGCGATCCGCGGCCGGCGTCACCTCGGCGAGCAACGCGGTCCGGAGCTGCTTCTCGATGACCGCCTCCTCACGGCCGGTCGCCTGGATCGCCATCCACCCGAGGACGAGCCCGGGCACCACCACCAGCAGCACGAGCAGGATGGCGGTGATCCGGGCTCTTCGGATCCGGCGTTTCGGGTGGTCGTGGCCAGGCATCGTTTCAGTACAGTCCAAGCGCCCGCAGAGTGATCGGTCCGGCGATCCCGTCCGGATCGTATCCGTTCTGCCCCTGGTAGGCCTCGACGGCACGCCGGACTTCCTCGCTGTAGCGACCGTCGACGGGCCCCGCGTAGATCTGCAGCTCCTTGAGCCGGTTCTGCAGCTGCTCGACCTCGAAACCCGTATCGGCTTCCTGCAGCATGTACTGGGCTCGCTTCCCTTTCTTGGCGTTGTAGAGCAGGTTCTTCGAGCCCTTGAGATACATCTGCCGGTTCGCCTCGTCGAGGTCGGCGCGGTCCATGTCCCCGGATTCCAGCTCCAGCTGCTGCAGCTTCATCTCCAAACGCTCGTCGTGCAAGACCGCATTGGCGGCCTCGAGCTTCGAGCTGAGGGCGGCCAGGTTGGTCTTCGCGAGTCCTTTGTCGCCGCGTTCGAAGTCCCGCACCGCCTGTTCGTGTTCGTCCTCGGCGTTCATGAGCATGGCCTCCGCGGCGACGTCCTGATTCACGGACGCGTGGACGGCAGCCTCATCCTCCGTCGCCTCCGCGCGAAGGCGGTAGGTCAGATCCTCGGTCCGATTCGATTCGCAATCCGTGTAGTCGAGCCGGAGAGATCCGAGATCGAACCGGCCGGGATCCCGCGGATCGAGATGAATCCGGAGCAGGACCGACCGTGTCTCTCCTCCGTAGAGGTTCTCCAGCGGAACGACGACCGAACCGTTCTCGGCCACGACATCGTAGCCCAGCACCTCGACATCGTGGAGCCCGGACGCGCATTCGAAGCGGAGACGAACGTCCTTCGCCACCGTCGCGAAGAGGGT
>JAGQHR010000618.1 GCA_020431745.1 Candidatus Eiseniibacteriota bacterium | reverse complement strand
TCGGTGGAGCGAGTGCGGGGCAGCAGCGCGGATTCGGTGTCGGACTCCATCGTCATGAAGCGACCATCCTACCAGGGGGGCGCGCCGCTGCCTCCAACTACCTCGCCGCCCCTTGCCGGTCCGAGAGCCCTCAGCCGTCGAGCCAGGAAGGCGCTCGGAGAAGTGCCGCGGGACGACGACCGACCCTCCTGAATTTGTAACGATCCCTATCCGGGCGGAGGGGGAGATCGGGTGGCGTGGGACCGGGAGCAGGCGCTAGACTCCTTGAATACACCCATCGCGTCAGGCTCTACATCGACGGAGGCGCTTCCCGAATGCTGCGGCGATACACCGGACTTCTCGTCCTCGCGAGCACGCTGATGCTCGTTTCCTGCAAGGACAACGCGACCAACGTCCCGGATCCGGGGGAGACGAGACCGGACTTCACCGCTCTGGACGTCAATCCCAACTCCGCGACGCATGGGGAGATGGTCTCGCCGAGCGACTACATCGGATCGATCTCCGCCTATTACTTCGGGCACGCCACCTGAAGCTACTGCCGTGCCCAGTTCGGGCACCTCGACGACATGCAACGCGAGCTCGACCAGGAGTCCCACGCGATCCCGATCCACCTGCTGGGGATCAACGCGATGGGGCTCGAGGCGGGCAACGAGACGATCTGCGAAGGACACATGATCCCGTGGCTCCAAGAGGTGGAAGACACACCGATCTGGTCGCTCTGGAACGTGACCTACCGCGACGTGGTGATCCTCGACGAGCACGGGGTGGTGGTCGGGATCTACAACCTCTCCAGCCACGACCTGGGCGACGCCGACAACTATGCCACGCTGCTCGGCATGCTGAAGGACGCCGCCCAGTAACCGGCCGACGTGCGCGTGGTCACGACTGGTCGAGAGTCGCCCCGTCGCGAACCCGACGGAACGTGGTCACGTCAGCGGACGATGACCACGCGTCCCGTCTGCGTGCCGTCGCTGTCGCCGGATGCCTTCCAGAAGTAGACCCCGGATCGGCCGGGATCGAACCGCACCGTCTGCTGCCCCGACTCCCGGAGGACGCTCCGTCCGCGCGCGTCGTAGATCCCCAACGTCGTCTCCCGTTGCGGAAGCTGGAAGAGTGCGGCGTGTCCCTCCATCCGCAGCACGACACCGGAGGCTCCGATCGATACCGGGTCGCCCTCGTCCGTGGACGCGGGTTGCAGGTATTGATAGATCGCTACGCCGGCTGACCCGTCCGCGACGAAGGTCCGGCCGCCGTCGGGGAAGCTCTGGAACGCATCCCCGACCGTCTCGCGCGAGTCCAGCAGCACTGGGTTCGTCGGATCGGAGACGTCCAGCGCGAACAGCTCGTTCGACGCAGACGACAGGAACGCGATGTCCCCGTGCACGGAAATCCCCCACGCGATGATGCCGGGAGGATCGAAGGTCGCGACTTGCAGCGGATGCGTGGGATTGGAGACATCGACCACCCGCATCCCCCCACCGAAGTTCGCCTGCAGGAGATAGTCGCCGTGCAGGGCCGAGTCCACCGTGAAGTCGGTGGAGCCGAGTCCGCCGAGCAGGGCCGGCAGCGTCGGATCCGAGACGTCGACGATGCGCAGGCCGTCCGAGCCGGTGGCGCAGTAGGCGATGCCGTTCTCGACCGTCACGCGGTCCGCGCCTTGAGGAAGACCGAGCGAACCGATCTCGATCGGGTCCGTGGGGTCGGTCACGTCGTAGATCAGCAGTCCCCCGGTCAAATCCGCGACGTACGCGAGATTCCCCACGACGTCGACGCCGCGGGCGTAGTCGGGCGTGGCATGCGATCCGACGACGACGGGATTCGTGGGGTCCGACACGTCCACGACCTGCAGCCCTTCGAACTGCGAGGCGACGAACGCGTATGAGCCGTCGATCGTGACGTCCAGCGGGAGACCCGGAATCGTCGTGTTCCCGATCGCGAAGGGACTTGCGGGATCCGAAGCATCGAGGACGAAGAACCCCTTGGATGAGTCGGCGACGTAGACCAGCCCATCCTGGGCTTCGGCGTCATAGGCCGACGACGCGGGCGCGATGTTCTCGCCGATCTGCGACGGCAGGGTCGGATCGGAGATGTCGACGATGTCGGCGGACTGCGCCCAGGTCGTGTAGGCGCGAACTCCCACGATCTGCACGGTGCGCGCTCCCGATGCCGCATAGGAGCCGATCATCGACGGCGATGTAGGAGAGCTCAGGTTGAGCACGAGGAACCCGTCCCCGGCATCGCCCGCATAGAGGTCGAGTCCCTGGGCCTGGAGGTCGGTGAAGGAGTATCCGCTGAGACTGTACGAGCCGATCACGGGGAAGAACGCACTGGTCAGATCCAGGATCAGGATGTCGCCGTTCTTGACGACGTAGGCGCGCGCGCCGACGACCTCTCCGACCGACGCGTTGATCGCGATGTTGGATTCCTGTGAGAGATGCCGGATGTCTCCCGGCCCCAGGATCTCGAAGCGGCCGAAGTCGTGCCCGGTCGCATAGAGGTACGGCTCGTGGATGACGACGTGTTTGCAGTCCGGGACGCCCGTGATGCCGAGATCGACCGGAGCGGCCGGATTCGAGATGTCGAAGATGTGCACCAGACCGAAGTCGGCTGCCACGTACGCGATGCCGTCCGAGAGGTCCACGTCGACCGCAGGGGCTTCCACGCCGGCATAGATCACCTCCGTCACGGAGAGGCGGGTCGGGGCTGCAGGATTCGCGACGTCCCAGATTTCCAGTCCGCCGCGCCCGGCCGCGACGAGCAGGTGTTGGTTGGCGCCGTCGTAGCACAGCTCCTGGACGAGACCTCCGGTGTGCAGATCGTCCGTGACGACCGTGGGATTCGCCGGATCCGAGATGTCCAGTGTCCGCACGACGCCCCCCATTCCATAGAAGAGGAGCTGCCGGTCCTCGTCGGCCGCAGTGGCCCGGGCGGATCCGAAGGGCCAGGACCCGATCGAGACCAGGGGCGAGGTCCCCCGCGCCGTCTCGGGGATGGTCAGAGTCTCTCCCATCGGGGAATCACCCAGACCGGGGAAGAGCTTGTCGAGCGCCTC
>JAGQHR010000617.1 GCA_020431745.1 Candidatus Eiseniibacteriota bacterium | reverse complement strand
CTCCGCGCTGCTCTGGGCCGAACGGAAGGTCTGGACCTCCCCCGTCAGCACGAGCTCGACTCCCAACGAATCCCGCAAGGCCTGGAGGGTCGGCGCGTCGACGCCTCCGCGCGGCACCACGTGTCGACGGAGGAACAGATCCCGGGCCAATCCCGGCTCCACCACTGGCCAACCGGCGGCGAAGAGCTCCGCGAAGGCTGCTTCGGTGACGACTTCGCCCGCGCGCGGATGTTCGCCGACATCGTCGAAGGGCACGACCAGCAGGCGTGGCAGATCCAGGTGGTGCGAGGGACTACGCTCGAGCTCGGCGAGCGCCTTCCGCACGATCGGAGCGACCAGAGCCGCGCTCTCTTCCTTCCGGCCCACGCCGAACCATCCTGCAAAGTCGTCTCCGACCGCGGACGCGACGGCGGCTCCCTCCACGTCCATCGTCCGCAGGTCCACGACCCGCAGGGAAAGCGCGAACTCCGGTGCACGATCGACCGCGTATCCGCACACGACCGTGAAGAGCGCGCGCCCGACTCCCGACTCCCGGGCCAGGATCTCCGCCTCGTTCTGCGAGAGACTCCCCTGCGAGCGGATGCGATGCGCCCGCAGGACGGGACGCAGCTCGTCGGGGGACCGGAACGCGATGCCCCGGTCCGCCAGCTCCGTCTCCAGGACCGAAAGGATCAAACTGTCGGAGGCACCGAACTCGCTGTAGTCGACGAGCGGCAGCAGCGCGACCGGCGTCGCATCATCCCCCCACAGTGGGTTCGCGGCACCTGCACGCGTCCCGGAGAGACATGCGAGGGCGATCGCGAAGACGGATGCGAATCCAAGGCGCCACATCGTCCGCTCACTTCACGAGAGTGCCCAGGAGCCTGGAAATGCAGGCCCGCGTGACCTCTCCCATCGATCGGTCCCCGGTCCCGAACGCGGTCGCCCAGAAGCCGCGACCGCCCTCGGTGTGCGTCGCCGACCAGACGGTGGCCCCCGTATCCGTCTCGACGAGACGCAGCGTCATGGTCACGACATTGACCGTGCTGGATCCGCTGCGCACCGTGTTCGATTCGTCCACGGAACCGAGGAAGATGCCCTGGACCCCCAGCTCCTTTCCGATCCGGGTGAGCTGCTCCTGGGTCAGCTCGCCGGCGCGCACCATGCCGACCTCCGCGAGAACACGGGCGGTTTCTCCCGGCTCGACGACTTCGAACGCATCGGTGGCGAGGATCTCCGTGATGAGCATCCGGGTCGCACGGAAGGCCGCGCCCTGATCGGCGGTCAGATTCTCCAACGGAACGACGGCGACGCGCTCCAGGTATCCGAAGTCGTAGTCCTGATGGAAGAAGGTCGTCGGTCCCATCCCCCCGCAACCCAAGAGCGACCACACCATGAGCGTGGGACCGAGCAGCTTCCCTATCGACCTGGCCACAGGAGCTCTTCCTTTCGCCTTAGAAGCCCGTCCTCAATCCGACCTGGTAGCTGGCGGTGTCGGATCCACCGGCCCCGGAGAAGTCGATCCGATTGGACTGGAAATAGACGCTGGTCCGCGGATTGACCCGATAGGTGACGTTCGTGTCGTAGCGCCGCGTGTCGAAGTCGGTCGAGGAGTCGTGGAGCGACGCGGACGCGCTGGCGCTGAGCTTGGGCGCCGGGGTCCAAATGAGGGTCGCCTCCCGGCCCCAGGTATCGACGAGGTCGTCGTCGAGCACGTCCAGAGAACCCCGCAGGAAGATCGTGCGCGTCGGCCTCAGCTCGAGGTCCGCCCGGTAGGTCCAGCGACGACGCGTGTCTTCGTCCGGCTCGCTGCGTGTCCATTGATGCGTCCCGGAGAGTGTCGTACGGATGGCATCGGTCAGAGTGATATCGGTCGCGACCCGCTGATTCCAGGTGTCGGCCCGCGTTCCCGCGACATACTGCAGGCTCCGCGATCGCGTCGTCTCGACCCGGAAACCCCAGCCCCGGAGCGGCTCTCCCCGCAGCCGGAGCGAGACGTTGTTGTCCTCCTGATAGTCGCGGCTCTCGATCCGGATCTTGCGATGCGCGGCTCCCACGGCCAGACCGAGCGTAGCCCACGGATCGACCCGCAGCCCGTAGGAGACGGTTTGATCGATCTGATCCTCGCCCCCCTCGCCCAGGAACTGGAAGCCCTGCTCCCATCTCACGTCATGCTCGATCATGCGGCTTTGATGATACCGGGAGCTGACGAGATATCCCAGCGTGCGGTGCTGACTCTCCCCTCCCTGGGGTGGCTCGTCCTGGAACGTGAGGCCCGCCTGGGTGGAGAGGTTCCGGGTCACGGAATAGAACGCGGTCAGGTCCGCGAGATGCGACCGGTGGAAGCGCATGCTCTCGGCCTGACCGGTCACCTGCGCCAGCGCTTCGATTTCGGTCACGAACACCTCAGCGGCGGAGTTGAGGCCACCGTTGACCACTTTGAGGTAGCGGGTCCGCGTCTGGGCAAAGGAGATCTCATAGCGTTGGAGGGCGGCGTTGAAGAACGCGGTGACTCCGGAGACCTGGGCCCAATTCAGGTTGTCGACCGACGTGAAGACCCGCCAGGTCAGGGGGCCGGAGGGCCGGTCGACGTAGAGATAGATCGCGTCGACTCCACGCTCGAAGGCGAGGTCGACCCCGATGTTCCGATCGACGAGTGCGCCGCCGATGTCGATGACCGGTTCGACGGCGTTCTGGGTGTCGCCGTCCGTCAACCCGCCGACCGGAGCGAGCGGATCCTGTTCCGGGGACGGATCCTCCCGGTAGAGGCCCACGCCCGCCGGAATCAGCTCGAGGACGCCACCGGGCCCGGATCGTTCGTCCCGGCGCTCGCGGTAGGCGAAGGTATAGCTGCCCCCCATGCGCAGGCGGTTGCCGAGAACCGGGCTCGCGGCCCGGGCCATCCGCCAGCGGTGACTCTGCTCGCTCGAGGAGATGTCGGTGACGAGGTTGTCCGTGGTCCGATAGGCGTAGCCGTATCCGAGCGTGTAGGCACCCGAGGTCTTGTCCAGGCTGCCTTGCAGCCGCCGGTCTCGGGTCTTTCGTGGCACGTCGGCACCTCGGTCGGTGAGCTCGTT
>JAGQHR010000061.1 GCA_020431745.1 Candidatus Eiseniibacteriota bacterium | reverse complement strand
GGGGGGTCGGAGGCGACGGACTCCTGCTCCTGATCGATCCCGCGGACGATGTGGACGTCGACGTGCGGTACTGGAATGCCGACGGCGAACCGGCCGAGTTCTGCGGAAACGGGGCGCGCTGCGTCGCGCACCATCTGTTCGCGTCCGATCCCGATCGGGAGGGATTACGGTTTCGCTTGGGGCGCATCGAGGTCGAAGCGAAGCGCACCGACGAGGGGCGCATCGCCATTCTCAACCCGCAGCCGCGTTTCTTGACCCTGCCCCAGCAGGGACCGCGCGTCCCAGCCGGTGTGTCTCCGGTCTGGATCGACTCCGGCGTGCCGCACTGGCTCCTTCCCGTGCGAGCCGTCGATGCGTTCGATCTCGCGACCTGGGGACCGATGATCCGCAGCCACCCGTCGCTCGGCGCGCGGGGTACCAACGTCGACGCCGTGGAACTGGGACCGGAGTGGATTCGAGTGCGGAGCTGGGAACGAGGGGTGGAAGGCGAAACCCAGGCGTGCGGATCGGGCCTGCTGGCCGCCGCTTTCTGGGCCTGGCGTGTGCTTCATCGCGACCTTCCCCTGGAACTGCGCAGTCGGAGCGGAGATCGGTTCGAGGTGTCCGCGGAGCCGGGCCGCGATGGGCTCTGGTTGGAAGGGCCGGCGCGGACGGTCTTCGCCGGGACGGTCGACTTCTAACCCCGTCTCCATCTTGGTCGCGTCAGGAAGAGTCGGTGCAGCACGATCCCCGCGAGGAAGCCGCCGACATGCGCCCAGAACGCGATGCCTCCGACCTCGCCCGAGGCGTGGAGCGCGAGCGTCCCGCTGAAGAGCTGCAGAAGGAACCAGAGTCCGAGAAACGCCACCGCGGGCAGCTCGAGGAAGAGCGGGTAGAAGAAGACCGGCACGATCGTGAGAATGCGGGCGCGGGGAAAGAGCACGATGTACGCACCCATGACGCCCGCGATCGCTCCGGAGGCGCCGACGCTCGGCACGGAGGAGCGGGGAGTGAGCCACGACTGGGTGAGCGCCGCCAACACTCCCGTCACGAGATAGAACACGAGGAACCGGACATGCCCCATGCGGTCCTCGATGTTGTCGCCGAAGATCCACAGCACCCAGAGATTCCCGATCACGTGCAGCCATCCTCCGTGGAGGAACATGTAGGTGAGTAGTGTCGGCCAGGCCCAGCCGCCGCCGCTCGGATGAGTCAGGTGCACCGGAACGACCCCGTAGCCCTGGAACAGCTCCTGCAGGCCCTGCGCCGGCAGCAGGATCTCCCAGAGGAAAACGATCGCGTTCACCGCGATGAGACCGAGGACTACGACCGGCCGCGTCCGGCTCGGATTGGCGTCGCGAATCGGAATCACGCGTTGCCGTCTTCCGTGAGGACGGCAATGCGCCGTCGCCGCCAGATCCAGAAGAGACCCGCCGCGACGACGTAGAAGCCCAATCCGCTCCACAGCGTGGCGCGCAGCCCATAGAAGAGCGCACCGGCTGCGGCGATCGCGCCGCCCAGGGCGGTGGTGGCCGCGTTGACCGCATAGGCCCAGGCGATAGCACCGCCCTGGGCGGATCGGAGAGCTCGCAGTCCCAGAGGAAACGGCAGTCCCATCGCGAACCCCAGCGGAAACAAGACCAGGGCCACCGCGCCGATTCGAATCGGCAGCGCCATTCCCTGGATGGCGGACCAGACGCCGGCATGGCCGAGCGCGACGAACACCCCCGCCGCCAGCAGGAGCGCGAAGGCCCAGCCCTCCTTCGTCACGAAGCGTGCCGAGCACAGGCTTCCGATCCCGGCGCCGACGAGCAGCGTTCCGATGGTCGTGGCGTAGGCCTGAATGGGGACACCGATGGGAACGAGGCCCAGCTGCACGAGTGTGAGCTCGAGGACGAGAAAGCCGATCCCCAGGCAGGCGAAGTAGCCGAGGACGGGCGCTCTCGGCCAAGCCGGGGACGAGCGCAACTTCCTTCGTGGCGCCGCCAGCACGGCGAGGACGACGCCCAGTCCCACAAGCGCGATGATGACGAGATGTGCGAGGTCGCGCGGCAGGAGCCATCCGCCGCTTCCGGGTTGATTGACGAGCCGGGCGATCGAGCGGTCCACGAACCGAGTCGAATCCTGCGCGATCCTTCCGAGCTTTTTTCGCAGAAAGTAGGCGAAGGGACGATCGTCGGTCACTGGATCCAGCCGGTACGGGGCCCGGGCCCGCAGGGAGGAGGCGCGGGCGGTGGCTCCCTCGGCCCAAAGCGCCGGCGGAAGGAATGACGCGCCGGGATCGAGTGGATCGATCACCCGACGGTAGACGCGTCCCTCGGAGGGGACGACGGGAAGCAGCAGGGAATCGAGCGGGAACAGCGATGCGGCGTCCCACGGTTTCCGACTCACGAGGATCGTGGCGTGGTCTTCGATTCCGTCGCGCGCGTAGACGACGACGTGGCGTGCGGGATCCGACCATCCGACCGACTGCATCGCCTGGCCGAGCGTCACGAGCACCCGGGGGTAGATGGCCTGGTTGATCTGGAGCACGCCCTGGTCCGAGAGGTGGCTCAGGAAGAGCGCGAGAGCCTCGGCCGTTTCCAGGTAGTACGCCTTGACCGCACCGCCTCCGGAGGCGAGCCGGGCCGAGTTGTGATAGCTGAAGATCTGGATGATGTCGTACGCCTCCGGACCGGCGGCCAGGTAGGCGCGGGCCTCCGCCTGGAAGTAGTGGACGCGCGGATCGAGAAAGATCCCGCCGTTGTAGTCGGCGTACTGTCGACTGCCCAGCTCGACGACGGTTTCCACCAGGTCGATGGCATCCACGTGTCGGGCGCCGTAGACGAGCGCCGCCTTCACTTCCTGCCCTCCGGCACAACCGATGACCAGCGTCCGGGGGGAGCGGTCGCGGAAGAGATAGTGCGCCGCGAGCACGCCCCGCTGCCAGAAGTGCTCGATGGTGGCTTCCGGAAGTCGAGCCCGCAGAGCCCGGTAGTCGCCGTCGAACGGATAGATGTGGCTGCTCTGCGATCCACCGTCGTACGAGATCAGCTTGCGCCGCGTGCCCCGCACGGTTGCGCCGGTGGAGTCGTGCGCGGTGACGTCGACGACCTCGATCTTGGAGACGGGATCCCAGCGGCGGAACTCGGCTTCGGCGCGCAGGCGGGTTTCCCTCGCCCCGCGCTTTTCCGCGTGGCTCGCGAGATCGAGATCCCGGAAGACGCCGGCAGCGCTCGTGGTGACGAAGATGAGGGCGAGCACCGCGGTCGGCAAGCGCCGCCGGAGCTCCCGCCGGGGGAGTGACGCCGCGAGCAGGAGCAGACCCGCTCCTGCCACGATCTCGCCGACCGGCCCGAAACGGGGAAGGAGCGGGCACACCACCGCGGCGCCGAGGGCGGCGCCCACCAGATCCGCGCCGTAGATCCAGTGAGGTCGGGCGGCCGTGCTCAAGGCGGCGGCGATGCCCAGGCCGATGAGGAAGAACGGGAGACCGAGCGCCACGAACAGGAGGGAGAACGCGAGCAGTTGACCGACGGGAGCCTCGGGAACGCGTTCGATCGAGAACGGGAGTTCCTGGAGAGCCGGGTAGATCAAGAGCACCGCCAGCGCAGCGGCCATCGCGACGCGCGCCCGCCCTCCCGGGGATCCCAGGCGAGGGAGCCAATCCGGACGGATCGCGATCGTGAGCCCGGCCAGGCTCCCTCCCAGCACGGCCAGGGTGACGATCGTGTAGGAGGCGTTGGCTCCGACGATGGTGTCGAAGATCCGCACCAGCAGGATCTCGACGAAGAGCGCGGAGAGCGCGAGGAGATGGATCCAGAGCAGAGTCGCGATCACGAGGGGAGCTTCCACTGGAAGTCGCGCGTCGGGGTGCTCATGGAAGGATCTTCACCCATCTGCTAGGCTGGCGCCAGACGAAGGCGCAAGGAGCCGCCGGTCCAGGGAGAGCGTGCGGAGGCGCAGAATCGAGGGAGGAACCCCGCTATGTTCGAAGGTCTCTCCGTTGCCATGGTTACCCCGTTCCGCGAAGGGGAGGTCGACCACGAGGCGGTCGATCGCCTGGTGGACCACCTCCTGGACGGCCAGGTCGACGGCATCATTCCGTTGGGAACGACCGGGGAAGGTCCGACCGTCACGATGGCCGAGCGCGAAGAGATCGTGCGCCGTGTGGTCGGGCGCGCGCGGGGGAAGGCCTTCGTCCTCGTGGGTACCGGCACCAACAACACGCGCACTTCGATCGAGCTGACCCGGATGGCGCACGAGCTGGGCGCGGACGGTGCGCTCATCGCGACCCCGTACTACAACAAGCCGACGCAGGCGGGATTGATCGCCCACTATCGGGCCATCGCCGATGAGGGCGGCCTGCCCATCATGCTCTATAACGTGCCCGGGCGCACCAGCGTCACGCTCTCCGTGGACTCGGTGTGTACTTTGGCCGAACATCCCCGAATCGTCGCGATCAAGGAGGCGACGGGATCGCTCGACGTTTCGAGCGAGATCTGCCGGGAGACCGATCTCACCGTCGTGTCCGGGGACGATTCCCTGACCCTTCCGATCCTTGCGGTGGGTGGACAGGGTGTGGTCAGCGTCCTCGGCAACGTGATCCCGGCCGCCGTGCAAAAGATGTTGCGTGCGTTCCAATCCGGAGACCTCGCGGAGGCGCGACGCCTGCACTTGGCCAGCTTCTCGTTCATCAAGGCGCTCTTCATCGAAACCAATCCCGGCCCCGTGAAGCGCGCGTTGGCGCAACTCGGGCTGCTGCAGGAAGAGCTCCGTCTACCGCTCGTTCCGGTCAGCGCCGCGTCGGCGCAGCGCATCGATGCCGAGCTGGCCCGTTTGGCCGTGGAAATCGGACCCGTGCGGATGGGGAGCGCGGTGTGACCGCTCCGGACGCGGGAGACACCGAGGGCCGATCGGGCGTCCTCCGGGTCGGCGTCATCGGTGGGGACGGTCGGATGGGGGGGGTGCTCCGGGGCCTCCTGGCCGAGGATCCACGGCGCACCTGCGCGCGCTCCTTCGAACGGGGTGACGGGATCGACGCGGCGGGGATCGATGTCTTCGTCGAATTCACGGACGCCGCGGCCGTACCGACGCTGGCCCAAACCCTCCGCGCGCTGGGCCGCCCCTGGGTTTCGGGCACGACCGGTCTCGGCGAGGCGGGTCGCCAGGCCCTGCGCGAAGCCGCCGAACACATCGCTGTGCTCTGGTCCCCGAACATGAGCCTCGGTGTCGCGGTGCTCACGCGCCTGCTCGGCGAGGCGGCCCGGTTGCTTCCTCCGGAATGGGAGATGGAGCTCTTCGAGACGCACCACACCGCCAAACGCGACGCCCCCAGCGGCACGGCGTTGGCGCTCGCCGAAGGTTGGACCGGCATCCGAACGGGCGAGCTCCGTCACGGTCGGCACGGCGCGACGGGGCCTCGGCCGCAGGGTGAAGTCGGCGTGCATGCGCTGCGCCTTCCGGACGTGGTCGGAGAGCATACGATCCGGCTCGGGGGTCCGAAGGAGATGCTGGAACTGGGTCATCGCGCGTTCGATCGCGCCGCGTTCGCGCAGGGAGCGCTGGCGGCGGCGTCCTGGCTCAGCCAACGCAAAGCCGGCCTCTACACCATGAGCGATTGGGCAGAGGACCGGCTGCGAAGTAGGGGAAGCGAAGCGTGAGGCTAGGCGCCCGACTTGGCCTGCTGCACCGCGCGCGCGGAACGAGCCTTCCGGCGGTTCGCGCGGTTCTTCGGGATCACGCCCTTCTTCACCGCTTTGTCGAGGACGGAGTGCACCTTGCGGAGCTGATCCTCCGCTTTCTCGGTGGCCATCACCGCTTTCAAATCCTTGGTCACGCGGCGGATGTCCCCGCGCACCGCGCGGTTCTTCGCCTTGTCTCGGGCAGTCGTCCGCATCCGCTTCTCAGCGGACTTATGCTGCGGCATGTGTCGCTTTCCTCCTTCGACGGCACCCCTTCCGGGGGTCGTTTGTTCGGCACGAGTGGCGAGTAGGCTACCAGCAGGAGTCGACGCCCGTCAACGCCCGTCGACGAGCGATTCCGGTGCCGGCGGCTGGGAGCCCGTGCCCCGAGGGTGGGCGCGCTGGGCCGTACTCCCGCTCGCTCCGGTCCTCCTCTACCTGGCATTCCCGCCGTTCGACGTTTCCCTCCTGGTTTTCGTCGGACTGGTGCCCCTTTTCTGGGCTGCGTTTCCCGCGACGGTTCCTCCCGACGTCGCTCCGGCGGTTTCCGGTCCTCCGCAGGTGTCCACCCGACGCCGGCGCCCATTCGGAGAGCAGTTCACGCGTGGATACCTCGCCGGGATCCTGTTCTACGTCCTTCATCTCCACTGGCTTCTCAAGCTCTCCAAGGACGAGATCACGATTCCCTGGATCATGATTCCCGCACTTCTGGTGCTGGGCGGGTTCCTCGGGCTCTTCTGGGGCTTCGCGGTCGGAACGGCCGGATGGCTCCAGCGACGCTTCCGGATCCACCCGATGTGGGGGCTGCCGATCTGTTGGACGTTGTTCGACTGGTTCCGAACCGTGGGGGAGACCGGTTTCGCGTGGGGCTCGTTGGGATATGCGCTCGCGCCCGTTCCCGCGGCCCTCCAGATCACCTCCTGGACGGGCTTCTGGGCTCTGCCGGCCTGGATCGCGGTGACGGCCGGTCTGCTCTGGCGTGCGATCTTCGACCGGACCGCCGGGATGCCCCGGCGGATCCGATTCGCGGTCGCCGCGGTGATCGTCTTCGCCGCTCCGATCGGTTTCGGACTGGTGGTGCTCCACGACGCACCTTCCGGTGTGCACATCGTGTCTCCCGAACCGGATGCTACCGGGGCGGACCGAACGGCGACCGCTGCCATCGGCACGCCATCGGCCGGGCCCGAGGATCCCGCCTCGCCCTTGCGGTTCTGTCTCCTCCAGGCCAACACGCCGCGGGAGATCAAGTGGGAAGAGGACTATCGCGAGCTCGTGGTGGCGGATTTGCTGGCCCGGACCGAGACCGCGGTCGCGCGCTACCATCCGGACTTGGTGGTCTGGCCCGAAACCGCGGCGCCCCTGCGGATCCTCTGGGAAAAACATCTGGCCGCGCTCACGTCGTCCACCATCGACAGCCTCGATACCTGGACGCTGGTCGGCACGCTCGACGCGAAGCGGATCGAGGACGGGCATTCCGATCCTCCGCAGTACGAACACTACAACGCCGCGGTGCTCTTCGATCCGGAGGGGCGACCGGTCTGGCGCTACGCCAAGCGGCGGATGGTTCCGTTCGGGGAGCTCACGCCGTACAAGCGGCTCCTCCCGTTTCTCTCGGAGATCGACTTCGGTCAGTCGGATTTCACGATGGGGACCGCTCCGGGGGATTTCGAGATTTACGGCGATCGCGAGCTGTCCTGCCTGATCTGCTTCGAGTCGACGTTTCCGGAGCTGGCGCGGGGCGACGTCGCGAACGGGGCACGCTACCTCGTGAACATCACCAACGACTTCTGGTACGGCCGCAGCGCCGGACCCGTCCAGCATCAACACTTCGCGATCCACCGCGCGGTGGAAAACGGCACCCCGCTCCTCCGGTGCGCCAACTCCGGAGTGAGCTGCGTCATCGACGCCCACGGACGCGTCTATGCGGCGACCGATCTCTTCGTCGAGGAGTACGTGACCGCGGATGTGCTGCCGGGGCACGGCGGCACCTTCTACACGAGGGCCGGCGACTGGCCACTGCCGCTGCTCGCCGTCGTCCTCCTCGTGGGGATCGTCCGCGGCCTGCGCGATCGTCGCCGCTCGCCGCTGGCGCCTCCGTCGCCGGAGACCGAGCGGTAGATCGCGTGGCTCGCCTCCGGCCATGCCCGGTGCGACCGATCTTGCGTTTGCCGTCGTTTCCGGCCACAGTCCGGGCGAGTCCGCAGCCCCGCGCGGCGTGTCGCGGAGGCCGTCCGCGACATCGCGTCTGGTCGAGGAAAGTGCATGCCCAGTCCCAGCTCTGAACCCCGTTTCCGGTTGCGTCTTCGCCCGGGACGCGAGCGCTCGATTCGGCAGGGTCATCCCTGGGTCTTTTCCGGAGCAGTCGAAGAGATCGAGGCGATCGAGGGGGCGGCTCCCGGTCAAGTCGGCGACGTCGTCGATGCCGAAGGGCGCTTCCTCGCGCGCGGCACTGTCCATCCGGACAGTCAGATCCTGTGTCGGCTGCTCACCTGGGAGAACCGTCCCATCGATGCGGACTTCTTTGCCGAGCGGATCGATCGCGCCCTGGAGCTGCGCGAGCCTCTCTTCCGGTCCGGTCACACCACGACCTATCGCGTGCTCAACGCCGAAGGTGACGAGCTGCCCGGCCTGATCGCGGATCGCTACCATCACTTCCTCGTCGTCCAGACGCTGACTCCCGGGATGCTCCACTTCCGCGATCTGTGGTTGGACGTCCTCCATGATCGACTCGCTCCGCAGGCGATCGTCGAGCGTGGGGAGCACGGGTCTCGCGAACCGGTGGGGGACCTCGGTCCCAGCGGAGTGCTCCGGGGTCTCATGCCCGCCGATCCGGTTCGGGTGATGGAGAACGGTCTCAGCTTTCTCGTCGACTTGATGGGGGGGCAGAAGACCGGTTTCTATCTCGACCAACGTGCCAACCGGGAACGTTGCGCGCAGTTCGTCCAGGGGCGGGATCTGCTCAACGTCTTCGGATACACCGGGGGCTTTTCCGTCTACGCCGGACACGCCGGTGCCCGGCGGGTCGTCGAGGTGGAGACCTCCGGCGCGGCGCGAGAGTTGGCGCGGGAAAACTGGTTGCTCAACTCGCTGGATCCGAGCCGGCTCTCGCAGCAGAGCTCCGACGCGTTCGAGTTCCTTCGTCACTGCACCGACCAGTTCGATGTCGTGGTGCTGGACCCTCCGCCCCTCGCGCGGCATCGCGGCGCGCTCGAAAAGGCGTTGCGCGCCTACAAGGATCTGCACCTCCATGCTTTTCGCTGCGTGCGCCCGGGCGGATGGATCTTCACGTTCTCCTGTTCGCAGCACGTGGAGAGCGATCTCTTCCAGAAGGTGGTATTCGGCGCCTCCCTGGATGCGGGAGCGCGGGTGCAGTGGGTGGAGCGCCTCGGTCCGGGGATCGACCATCCCGTGCACCTGAACCATCCCCAGGGGGAGTATCTCAAAGGGATGTTGCTGCGCGTGCTCGTTCCCGGTGTCCGCAAGACGCGACCCGGCGCTGACACCCCGGAGGCGCGACGTCAGTCCCGGGCACCGCTGTCGCTGCGGCCCGACGACGAGGATGCAGACGAGGAGACGGAGGAGTGGAGCGAATGAGCGCTGGATGGTCCGTCGCGATCCTGGGCGCGACCGGCGCGGTCGGTCGCACCATGCTGGAGACGCTCGCCGACTCGCCGATCGCGGTGCGGGAGCTGCGACTCCTCGCGACGCCGCGCGGTGCCGGTCGAACGATGACGTTCCGCGGAAACGAGATTTCCGTAACGGCGGTCACGCCCGAGTCTTTCGCGGGGGTCGAACTCGCGCTCTTTTCTGCCGGCGCGGCGGCTTCCGAGACCTGGGCGCCGATCGCGGTGCGCGCCGGCGCGTGGGTCATCGACAACTCGTCGCGCTTCCGGATGGATCCCGAGGTCGCGCTGATCGTGCCGGAGGTCAATCCCCACCGGATTCCGGACGAGCCCGCGATCATCGCCAATCCCAATTGCTCTACGATCCAGATGGTCGTCGCGCTCGCCCCGCTCCACGCGCGCTTCGGTCTCGCCGAGGTGTTCGTCGCGACGTACCAGTCCGCCTCCGGTGCGGGCGGCAAGGGACTCCAAGCGCTCGAGACGGAGCTCGCCGGGGGGGCCGTGGAGCCGGGCTCGTACCGCTTTCCGCGACGCTTGGCCGGGAACGTCATCCCTCAATGCGACGTCTTCCTGAGCGATGGGTACACCCGCGAGGAAGAGAAGATGGTGCACGAGACCCAGAAGATCCTGGATTTGCCGGAGCTTCCGGTCCATCCGACCTGTGTGCGTGTTCCCGTGCCGGTGGCGCATTCGGAAGCGATCTATCTGCGACTGGGAAGCGCGGTGAACCTCGAGTCGGCCCGGATCGCCCTTCAGGCAGCCCCGGGCGTCCGGCTGCTCGACGATCCGGGGGCGGGAGAGTACCCGACGGCCGATCTCGCCGCGGGGACTGATCCGGTTTGGGTCGGACGGCTGCGCGCGGATCGATACGACCCCCGCGGTCTCCATCTGTGGGTCGTATCGGACAACCTCCGCAAGGGGGCCGCGCTCAACGCCGTTCAGATCGCCTGCCTCCTCTGGGACCGGCGCTCCGCCGACTTGACCCGGTCTCTTCCGTGAACGAGGGGACGGCGTCCGATCCGTCGGCACCCGGCACCCGGACGCTGCGGGTCCTCGTGGCGTACGACGGTTCCGGATACCACGGTTGGCAGGTGCAGCCCGGACTCCCGACGGTTCAGGGGGAGATCGAGTCGGCGCTCACCCGCATCACCGGGCAGCGCAC
>JAGQHR010000616.1 GCA_020431745.1 Candidatus Eiseniibacteriota bacterium | reverse complement strand
GCCAGCTCGGGAGCACCGTCCTATTTGCAGTGGCTGTCCGAGGCCACCCAACCCTATGAGGAGCGCTCATGAAGGCCCCGTGCGGCGTGATCACTTTGACCACGGACTTCGGCCTGGAAGACAGCTACGTCGGAACCATGAAGGGCGTGATCCTCGGGATCTTTCCCGCCGCGCGGATCATCGACATCACGCACCAGGTGAACCCGCAGGACACTCTGGAAGCCTCGCTCATCCTCGAGAACGCGTATCCGTACTTCCCGGACGGAACGATCCACGTCGCGGTGGTGGATCCCGGCGTGGGTACGTCGCGTCGTCCCATCGTGGTCGTGACCCCGGACCATGTGTTCGTCGGACCCGACAACGGGACCTTCACGCGGATCTTCGAGGCCCACGAGATCGAGGCGGTCCACGAGATCAGCAACGAGGAGTTCATGCTGGCGAACGTGAGCCACACCTTCCACGGGCGTGACGTCTTTGCGCCGGCGGCCGCCCACCTCGCGATCGGGAGGCGCCCCGAGGACTTCGGCGCCGTCGTCCGCGATCCGCGGCAGTCGGAGATTCCGGTCCCGCGCATGTACCCGGATCAGATCTGCGGCGAGGTCATCTACATCGACAACTTCGGCAACGTCATCACGAACATCTCCCGCCGGCAGTTCGATGCCACGGTGGGATCGCACGGCATGCGGATTCGGATCAACGGAAAGCAGATCGACGTCGTGCATCGGACCTACCAGGACACCGAGCCGGGGAGCGCACTGGCGCTCTTCGGGTCCAACGATCTGCTGGAGATCGCCGTCGCCGGTGGCCGGGCAGACCGTCGGATCGGGGCGGGCAAGGGGGACACGGTGATCGTCGATGTTCTCGGCGAGGCCGGAAGGCCGCCCCGGGAGACGGGGTTCGACTACTGACCGGGAGACGGAGTTCGCTGCTGACCCGGCGGGGGTGCGCTGGTGCTCGATCGGCGCGACCTGCTATAGTCTCCACTGGTTTACGGCACTCGGACGACGCGCCGCGCGAAGCGGTAGGAGACACCGAACGATGCGATTCGCTGAACGCTCCCCGATTCGGGAGTTGTCGCTAGGAGCGACTCTGGTCGCCCTGCTGGCCGGAGCCGCGCTCGCCGGTCCGCCCTACACCGTCTTTTGGGGGAACTTCCATTCGCATTCGACGCTCTCGGACGGCGCCGGGCCGCCTTCCGACGCGTTCATCTATGCGCGGGACACCGCAGGCATCGACGTCCTCGCCCTGTCCGATCACACCCACATGTTGAGCGCCACCGAGTGGAACACCTTGGGCACCGTGGCCCAGGCCTATACCAATGACGGCACCTTCGTGGCGTTGCGGGCCCAGGAGTTCGGCATCCTGAGCGACTTCGGACACGTGGGGATCCAGGACTGCGACATCAAGAACCCCAACGCCACGACGAACCTGCCGGCGACCTATCAGTTCATCATCGATCAGAACGCGTGCGGGATCTTCAACCATCCCAATCCCGCCTACGGGACGTGGTTCGACAACCTCGCGTACTACCCCGAGTACGAGAGCGCGATGGTGGGAATGGAAGTCGCGAACGGTCTCTACAGCGGAGACTACGAGGACATCTGGATCGAAGCGATGAACAACGGGTGGAAGTTGGGGCCGATGGCCAACCAGGACAACCACACGCCCGACTGGGGCGACCGTCCCAATCCGAATGACGGGAATCGGATCTATCTGACCGGCGTGCTCGCCGAGGATCTGACTCCGCGCTCGATCCTCGACGCGCTGCATGCCCGGCGCTTCTTCGCCTCGGAACAGCGTCCCAAGGGGGATCTCCTCGCGGTCGATTTCATGGCGGACGGCGCACAGATGGGGTCGGAAATCGTCCACGCCGGTTCCTCCGTCGCGTTCGATGCCACCGTCACGTCGCTGGACGGGATCACGCTGTGCAACCGGATCGACTTCTACAAGGACGGCGTCATCGTCGAGAGCCACGTCCAGATCGGCACCACCATCAGCCACACCTTCGTCGATACGGGCTTGTCGGCCGGCGAGCAGCACTACTACTTCGTTCGCGGGCGCCAAACCGACGGCGATCTCGTGTGGTCGTCTCCGATCTGGGTCACCATCGAGGCCGGTTCGGCGGACGTCCCCGATGACGGAGCCTTGCCGGCGACCGCGCAGCTGCTACCGAACAGCCCGAACCCGTTCACACCGCAGACGGACATCCGTTTCATCCTGCCGCAGAGCCCGAATGGCGCGGAACATCGCGTCCGGCTCACCATCCACGATCCGTCGGGACGACTGATTCGGGATCTGGGCGAGCGCAAGCTCGGAGCGGGGGAGCACCGTTGGACCTGGGACGGTCGGGACGATGACGGGGTGCGCGTCGCGTCCGGGGTGTATCTCTATCGTCTCCACGGCGAGGATTTGCCGTCGACTTCGGGGCGGATGATTTTCCTCAGTCGCTAGCGCGGGTTCCAGCCTTTGGCGAAGGAAAGCCGAGGACACCCTTGCAGACTCTGATCGACATTCTGCTCGTCGTGGCCTTCGCCCTCACGGCGCTGGCGGGATTCCGGAACGGATTCTTCCGCGAGCTCTTCTCCCTGCTCGGGATGGTGGGTGGCGTCATCGCGGGCATGCGGCTCACCGGAGTCGTTCTCGACCAGATCGACGTGCCGTTCCTGCACACGGAGCTGGGCACGTCGCTGGTGTTCCTCCTCCTCTTCCTGCTGGTCTTCGCCGCCGCGACCATCCTCGGCGGCCTCCTCGCCATGGTCTGGGAAGGGAAGTCGCCGACCGGATCGAGCCGGCTGGCCGGTTTGGGACTGGGCGCGCTCCGGGGGTTCCTCCTCGTGACCGTGCTGGCAGGAGCACTCACGCTGCTGTCCCCGTTCGGCAGCGAAACGCTGGGGCAGTCCCGCGTGATGCCCTTCCTGTCGGGCGGAGTGCAGCTGGGGGCAGGACTGCTCCCGGATGATCTGGCCGATCGTCTTCTCGAGTACTGGAACGCGCTTCCGTTCGACGAAGCGACGCGGCACGGACGTCAGATCCAGGTCTGAGGTCGCTGGCCGAGGTAGGCGC
>JAGQHR010000615.1 GCA_020431745.1 Candidatus Eiseniibacteriota bacterium | reverse complement strand
CGAGCGCGAGCGCGATCGTGACGGGTTGGGGGAGATCGGAGACCATCGCCATTCCGGCGAGGATGCCGGCCGCCGGTCGCAGCACCGTGGCGGACACGTCGAGCAGATGATCGACGATCGGGATCTTGTCCGCGCTGATCTCGAGGATCGTCGCGACGAGCAGGGCGACCAGCGCGATATCGCTGGCCAGGAAGGACATTTCCGGATTGAGGTGGACCCATCCCAAGCGAGCCCCGATGTTGACCAGGAGCAGCGGCAGGAAGGCCCGGAGTCCGGCAGCGGCGGCGAGGGCGATTCCGGCCAGGATCGAGGCGAAGATCTCGAGGGTCATGCGTTCCTCCGGCGAGCGGGTCGTCGGCTCACGATCGTGACGCCGAACAGTCTACCGTAGTCCCGCCGGGAGATTCACGGTGGGTGACCCATGGGCGGCAGGCCTGGTGCGCGCGATGGAGACGGGGCGATCCAGCGGTGGTCGCTCCGCGATATAGGATGGAGACCGAGAGGCCGAGCGGGGGCTTTGCAGGGGGAAGAGTTTTCCCAGCCTGCGGTGGCCGGACTATAGTTTCGGGGTGTTTCCGCCGATTCCTGCTTCGGGGAGAGCGTTCTCCTGATTGCCGCCGAAGGTCCTGCGGTGCAGCGTCGGCCCAGGGACGGCCGGCAGTGATTTCGTCGGGAAGGATTTCGGAGTGCCTAGATCCAAGAAGAGCAGGCCGTCGAGCGGCCGGAAAACAGCAGAGCGATCCCCCGGAGCCGTTCCCGGTCGGATCGAGGGTCGCACGGAGCCGCGGTCCGCGGTGGAGAATCCGCCGGTGTCGGGGGCGAGTCGCCTCGTCGAGGACCCGGAGGGACCGATCGCGCTTCCCGCGGGAGCGACCGGTTCGGTCAATGGCAAGCCTCCCTCTCGCCCGGCCGAACCCCACGGCGACATCCAGGTCGTTCTCAACGGCCAGACGGTCACGACCCGACCCGGGTCGCGGGTCATCGACCTGATCGGACCGGAGGCGCAGCGCAACGGCCTCCCCACGCTGGGCGCGATCGTCAACGGACGCCTGCGGGCCATCGATCACGCCCTGGTGTCCAACTGCACCGTGCGCACGGTGGAGTTCGGGACCAAAGACGGGAGCGCGATCTATATCCGCACCGTCGTGCTCATCCTGTGCGAGGCCGTGCGCGACCTCGATCCCGATCTCAATCCGGTGGTGGGACAGTCGCTGGCCGGGGGCTATTCCTTCTCGCTCCGTCGCAACGGTTCCCGAACCGATGCGATCGATCCCGGGCTGATCCGGCAAATCAAGAAGCGCATGCTGCAGATCATCCGTGAAGACCGACCGGTCGTCGTGCGGCGGGTCACCGTCGAGGAAGCGCTGGAGTACTTCCGCGCCATCCGCTCATGGGACAAGGTCAAGCTTCTGGAAACCACCCGGCGGGCCGAGGTCCAGTGGGCGACTGTGGGCAAGTTCCGGGATCTGGTGACCGGTCCGCTCGCGCTCACGACGGGAATCATCGAGCAGTTCGATCTCATCCCCTACGCCAGCGAGATGGTGCTGCGCTTTCCCGGGCGCGACTTCCGGATGCGTCCCAAGCCGAAGCTGCCGACCCGGCTCTACGGGGCCTACCGGGAGACCCGGGAGTGGAATGAAGAGCTGGGCGTCTCCAACATCGGCCAGCTCAACGAGGCTGTCATCAAGGGTCACGTCTCGGACATCATCCGCGTGGCGGAAGGCTTCCACGAGAAGAAGGTCGCGAACATCGCCGACGAGATCGCCGCGCGCAAAGGCTGCCGCCTGGTGCTGGTCGCGGGACCGTCCTCGTCCGGAAAGACGACGTTCACGAAACGGCTCTGTGTTCAGCTCCGCGTGCTGGGATTGCGACCGATCGCGATCAGCATGGACAACTACTACGTGGATCGGGTGGACACGCCGAAGCATCCCGACGGTTCGTACAACTTCGAGTGTCTGGAAGCGCTGGACGTCCGCCTCTTCAACGATCACGTGCACCGTCTGATTCGCGGCGAGATGGTAGAGACTCCTCGGTACTCCTTCACGAAAGGGGCCCGGATCGAGGAAACGCATCCGTTGCAGCTGGGCGAGAACGACGTCCTCATCACGGAGGGCATCCACTGCCTCAATCCCAAGCTCACCGAGGGCGTGCCCAAGCGGCGGAAGTTCGGCACCTATGTGTCGGCGCTGACGCAGCTCTCGATCGATGACCACAGCCGGATCTTCACGTCGGACGTGCGGCTCCTGCGGCGCATCGTGCGGGATCGTCTCTATCGCAACTACACGGCGGCCGACACCCTGCGGGGATGGCCGAGCGTGCGGGCGGGGGAGAATCGGTACATCTTCCCGTTCCAAGAGTTCGCCGACACCATGTTCAACTCGGCGCTCGTCTACGAGATGGCGGTGCTCCGCACTTACGCCGAGCGCTTCCTCCTGGAAGTCCCGCTCGAATCCCCGGTCATGAGCGAGGCGTATCGACTGACGCGATTCCTGCATCTGTTGGTCCCACTCTTTCCCGAAGAGGTGCCCCAGAACTCGCTCTTGCGGGAGTTCATCGGGGGCAGCGCGTTCAGCTACTGATGCCTGCGCCGCGCTGGATTCACGAGCTCCTGGTGCGGAGCGCCCAGGCCGATCCGTCGGCGCCGCTGCTGATCAAACCGGACGGCATCGAAACGTACGGGGACATCGCCCGGCGTGCGGCCGGGTTCGCCCACACGCTGTCCGGTCTGGGTAAACCGGGGGACCGCGTCGCGATCCTCGCCGAGAACACCGAAACGTACGTCGCGGAGTACTACGGAGCGGCCGGCGCGGGTTGGATCGCGGTCCCGCTCAACACGTCGCTGCACGCCGATGCGCTCGCGTTCATGCTGCGCGATGCCGGGGCGCGCGTCCTCGTCCACGAAAAGCGATTCTCGAAGGTTGCGGATCAGGCCCTCACGTCGGGCCCCGGGTCGTTGCCAGTGGAGACCGTGATCGCGGATCGATCGCGCTTCGGTGGGCGGGCGCTGAGTATCGCGGAGGCGTTTTCGGAGGATCATCCTTCGATGGGTTCCCCGGTGGCCGC
>JAGQHR010000614.1 GCA_020431745.1 Candidatus Eiseniibacteriota bacterium | reverse complement strand
CGCTTCCCGGTCGCCCAGCAGGTGATCCGGATCGTAGAGCTTGAAGGCGAGTCCGATGATCGTCGCGACGGGGGCGAGCGTGATGTACCGCTTGTCCCAGGTCAGAGTCATGCCCAGGACCTCGCGGCCTTCGAACTTGCCGCGGGTGACGATGCCGCGGCTCCGCATTCCGCCCGCGTCGCTGCCGGCGTTCGGCTCCGTGAGTGCGAAACACGGGATTTCCTCACCGCGGGCGAGTCGTGGCAGATAGTGCGCCTTCTGGGCCTCGGTCCCGTAGTGCAGGAGCAGCTCGGCCGGCCCCAACGAGTTGGGGACCATCACGGTCACGGCGAGCGCGGTGCTCCGGCTCGACAGCTTGGCGATCACCGCGGAGTGGGCGGCCGCGCTGAAGCCGAGCCCACCGTGCTCTCGCGGGATGATCATTCCCCAGAAGCCGTGTTCCTTGATGAAGTCCCACGCGGCGGGGGAGAGATCCGTTTCCTGAACGGTGTCCCAGTCGCTCACCATCGCGCAGAGCTCTTCGACCGGTCCGTCGAGGAAAGCGCGTTCCTCCGGCGACAGGAGGTAGGGAGGTTGCTGCAGCCAGCGCGTCCAGTCCGGATCCCCGGTGAAGAGCTGTCCGTCGAACCAGACCGTGCCGGACTCGAGGGCGACCTGCTCGGTCTCGCTCATGCGCGGAAGGAGCGGTGCGACGGCCCGCAGCGCGATCGGGCTGACCGAACGACGCCGGACGGCAGGGACTCCCAACATCACGACCACGAGCAGAAAGAATCCCGCAACGAGCGTCCAGGCGAGCGGAGGTGCCGCGAGAGTGACCGCGATGGCCTCCTCCGAGGAAACGGGTGCGACCGTCCGAGCGATTCCGCTGCCGGACCAGCCGCGAAAGACCGCACCCAGTGGCCACCAGGCCAAGAGTGCCAGCGAGCCGGGCAGAATCCACGCCGCGCGGGTTCGGCGATGGAACGCGAGCGCCGCGCCCAGGAGCACGACGGCGAGGATCGTGCAAAGAACGAAGACGGCGGTCATCCCAGGCCCTTCCGTGGTGACTGGAGCAGCCCCGAGTGCTTTAGCCCAGGTACTGCATTCCTTCCGCGCGGTTCAGCACCATCTCCCCCCGGGGACGTCCGGCCAGGTAGAGGATGATTCCGATCATGACGTAGGGAACGAGCACCGGAAACCGTCCCGTCACCGCACAGTGGACCAGGCCGGCCATGGGAACGACCTCCGCCAGCGCCAGTCCGATGATGAGGTCCTTCTGATACTGCATGAGCGCGCGGTAGTAGCGGAGGTCGGGCTCGGAAAGCGCGCGCAACTTGGCCAGGAGGCTCTGATCCACCACCGACGTGCGCGGGGCCGTCGCCATCGCCTCCAGCGGTACCTCGTTGGAAGGGTGCATGTAGGACCGGATCCGTTCCTCGGTTCCGACTCTGCGCAGACGGACATAGGCCAGCGTTGCGGCCAGGATGCCGATGCCGACGAGAGCCCACTCGCCGGCGATCGTTCGTTCCGGTGCTCGATCGGCCAACAGGAATCCGAGGACGAGCACCGTCACCGGAGTGGTCGCGAACGCGGCCCAGAGGGCCCATTGGGTCCGGAACAGCGGGGTCGACAGCTCCTTCAATGCCTGCGAGATCATGGCCTACCTCCCCTTGGTTGATCGGCCGATCCCCGTGCCAGCTTTCGACTTTCCGGCGCGACAGCGGCAGACGGCGTGGATCGTCACGCTCCGGGAGGCACGGGATACTCCTGGGCGGACGATTGGTGGGAGCGCGAGTCCGGCGGGATATTCAACCCCGGCTCACACCGCGGGACGGCGGCGCGCCCGCCAATCCTCCGACAACAGCGCCCACCGCTCGTGGTCCCGCCATTTCCCACCGATTTTGAGATACCGGCGGGAGTAGCCTTCCTTCACGAAGCCGCATCGCTCCACCAGACGGAGGGAGGCGGTATTGGCGGGCTGGATGTTCGCCTCCACCCGATGCAGCCGGAGCGTCTGAAAAGAGTGCCGCAGGACCAGTTGCATGCCCTCGGTCATGTAGCCCTGTCCGGTGTAGTCGGTCCCGCAGTAGTAGCCGAGGTAGGCGCTCTGGAAGAGGCCGCGGACGATCTCGCTGATGTTGATCACGCCGGCGATCGCGTCGTCCTCCCGTCGACAGACCAGACAGGCCAAAACCCGGGGATCCGCCGCGCGCTCCAGATAGGCCGCGAACTGATGGGCGTTCGTCATCGGGTGGATCCATGGGAGCAGGTGGTTCCGGCTCCGGGAATGCAGTGCGAGGAGCTCGCTCTCATCGGTGGGTTCCGGGCTCCGGAGAAACGTCCGGATGCCGATCTCGAAAGCACCGGGATGTCGCATCGGCGATTCCTTCAAGGACAAGACGATCTCCTCCGGGGTGCGGGTCGCCGCGGTCGGCGCCGTGCTCAGAGCGGGAGCCGCAGGACGATCGGCTCGTGCACGGGATAGCCGGACGAGACGCTGCCATCCTCGGCGAGGCTGCCCCACTGGCTGTTCGCGATGTAGTAGAGGTCGTCGTCGACCAAGACACCCAATGTCGGTTCGTCGTACTCCGGATGCGCCGCTTCCAGCACCGACACGTCGGTGATCGTCCGTCCATCGTCGGAGAGCTCGATGCGGAGGACGCGGTGCGGGCGCACCCCGTTTTGTATCGCGATCAGGTCGTGACCGTGTCGGACGAGCCCATCGATTCCCAGGAGGGAGGTCCGTTCGATCGGGGAGAGCGCCTCTCCGCTTTCCCCCGCGAGGTCGATCCGCACGAGCCCGATCGAGTAGTCCGCGACATAGAGCGAGGAGCCGTCGTCGCTCGACACGATCCCTTGGGGAGAGAGCAGCTGCATTCCCGTCGACACCTTCTCGAGGTTCGTGTCGCGCGGGCCGAGCCGAAAAAGGTCTCCCGTCTGGTTGTCCGAGAGGTACGCGGTTCCATCGGGAGCAAGTGCGAGGTCGTTGAGGACGTGGTGGCGACCGTCCACCGGCAAATCGACAGAACGGAGCACGGCACCGCTCGCAATGTCATAGATCCGTACTCCCGACCGACCCACGTCG
>JAGQHR010000613.1 GCA_020431745.1 Candidatus Eiseniibacteriota bacterium | reverse complement strand
CCTCGAACTGGCCCGAACCGACGAGCGGACTCGTCGCGAGCTGGGGAGGTCCGGCTCAGAGTGGGCTCTTCTTCCCGGTTTGTTGGTTCGAGGGCTACTCCGAGGAAGGGAGCTTCGATCTGATCGATCATCCGGTGCTGGGACCACCGGGGTTCTCAGACGAGTCCGTTCCGCCCCAGTTCGCCCCGGCCGCCGCGCTCGGGCGGCTCGGCTTCGGCAGTGTTCCTGGACGGCGTCTCTGCCCCTGTCGCTGAGGATCAGGTCGGGAAGGAGATGGCCATGGTCGTCCCACGGCCCGGGGCGCTCTTCTCCACCCAGATCTTCCCGCCGTGGTAGTCCTCGACGATCCGCTGGGCCAAGGTCAACCCCAGCCCCCAACCCCGTTGCTTCGTCGTGTACCCCGGCGTGAAGACGCGTTTCGCTTCCGGCGGGGTCATGCCCCGCCCCTTGTCGGTGACCCGCACGAGCACCGACTCGACGTCCTTGCGGTAGAGCACGTCTACCTCGATCGAGCCGCGATCGCCTTCCGACGCATCGACCGCGTTCTTGAGGACGTTCTCGACGACCCATTCGATCAGCTCTTTGTTGATGCTGACCGGCGGGACCAGATCGTACCGTTCACGGATGTCGACGTCCTTGCCCAGATGAGGCAGGCGGCGGCGGAAGTAGCGGACGGCCTCGCTCACGATCGGGGCGATGTCGACGATCTCCAGCTTGGGCGCGGATCCGACCTGACCGAACCGGTTCGCGACCTTCTCCAGCCGCTCCGCGTCGCCCTCCATCTCGTTGAGGACCTCATCGAAGAACTCGCGCTCGATGCTGATCGCCCCCGCATCTTCCGGAGACTCGAACTGCCGCTCGCGCATGAGCTCGACCCAACCGAGGAGCGACGAGATGGGAGTGCCCAGCTGATGGGCCGTTTCCTTGGCCAACCCGATCCAGATCGCGCGCTGCTCGCTCGTCTTGATGCTTCGGTATCCGACGAGGGCGAGCGTGAGGAAGAGAAGGATCCCGCCGATCTGGACGAACGGAAGGATCCGGAGTTCCCGAGCGAGCGAAGACTCCCCGTAGTAGACGTACCCGAACGGCTCGCTGCGCCCGGGACGACGGATCTCGATCCGCGGGTTCTGCTTCGCGAAGCGGTCACGGATCTGAAAGAGCTTGTGGATGGGCCCATCCGGCGGAGGGTGACCGGGGTCCATCAGGGCGATCGTCTCGATGTCGACAGAGTCGAGCTGGACCGGCGCATGGGGCAGCTTCCACACGAAGGGACGTCCCTCGATGTCGGTCAGGATCATCGGGAAGTCCGCCGGCTTGACCACCTCGTCGAAGATCTTCTTCACCTCGGGGTTGTCGAGCGCGGTAAAGGTCGCGAGAGCGGAGAACTGCGCGAAGAGCGTCGCGACCGTCTGGGACTGGCGATTGAGCCGATTGATCTGGTGCGTGGTGTAGATGACCCCCAGACCGATGAGGATGACGGTTCCCAGGAACAGGTAGCCGCGGAGCAGAAACGGAAGGTTGGTGCGCGCCATCCTGATATACGATCCCGTACCCGACGTCCGGGAGCCGGGCCGCGCCCCGGGTCGGGCGTAGCCCGGGAACACCCATGCGCCCCGGGCCGAGACTCGACGGAGTGCCGGGGCGAGGACCGGCATCCGACCGGCCGCTTCGTCGCGGTGTCCGCTCAAGCGCCCAGCTCCTCCCTCCCGCCCAGGTACGGACGGAGCACGTCCGGCACGCGTACGGTTCCGCGGTCGGTCTGGTTGTTCTCGAGCAAGGCCACGATGATCCGTGGGAGCGCGAGCCCCGATCCGTTCAGCGTGTGAGGGTACACGAGCTTCTTGTCGGCGTTCCGGTAGCGCAGGTTCATCCGGCGAGCCTGAAAATCCTCGAAGTTGCTGCACGAAGAGACCTCCAGCCACCGCCGCTCCGCGTGAGCCCAGACCTCCAGGTCGTAGCATTTGGCGGCCGCGAAGGAGAGATCCCCGGTCGCGAGCTCGAGCACTCGGTAGGGCAGCTCGAGCGACTGCAGAAGCTCCTCGACGCACTTCACCAAGGACTCCAGCTCATCGTATGAAGTCTCTGGCTCCACGATTTTTACGAGCTCGACCTTATCGAACTGATGGACTCGGACCAGTCCCCGGGTCTCCTTGCCGTAGGTCCCGGCCTCGCGCCGAAAGCACGGGGAGTATCCCATCCGGTAGAGCGGCAGCTCCTCGTGCCCCAGCTGCTCGTTGGCCCACAGGTTCGTGATCGAAACCTCGGCCGTCGGGATGAGGAAGAAATCATCGGGCTCGGTTCGATACATGTCTTCTTCGAGCTTGGGAATCTGTCCGGTTCCGAACATCGCGTCACGCCGAACGATGAATGGGGTCGAAACCTCGGTGAATCCGTTGCGGTCCCGGCCGGTGTCCAGGAAGTACTGAATCAAGGCCCGTTGCAGACGCGCCCCCCATCCGGTGAACACCGCGAAACCCGATCCCGAAATCTTGGAGGCGCGTCCGAAGTCCAGCAGACCCAGCTCCTCTCCGATCTCGTAGTGCGGCTTCGGTCGGAACCCATCCCCGGGAAGCTCACCCCAGCGCCGGACCTCCCGATTGGCCGACGCGTCTCCGACCGGCACGGAACCATGCGGGAGATTGGGAATCCACCGCATGCGCTCGCCCAGATCGCGCTCGACCTCTTTGAGCTCTGCATCCTTGGACTTGATGCGCTCTGACAGATCCTTCATGCGATCGAGGAGCTCACCGGCATCCTCACCGGTCTTCTTGCGGCGTGCGATCTCTTCGGAGCTCTTGTTACGCTCGGCCTTTTGGACCTCGACGTCCTGCAGGATCTCGCGCATCCGACGGTCGAGATCCAGAATGGAATCGAGATCGGCGCCCCCCTTGGCCGTCAGCCCCGCACGGACCCGATCGGCTTCGTTGCGAATGAGTTTGAGGTCGAGCATCGAGGCCCTTTCAGCCGGAGATACGACCGGGAACACTTCCCGCGTCGGACGAAGGAACCGCACGAATCGACTGTAGAATACCGCCCCACGGGCAGGAATCTACATTCGGGCGAAGCTAG
>JAGQHR010000612.1 GCA_020431745.1 Candidatus Eiseniibacteriota bacterium | reverse complement strand
CGCGACGGTGGAGGACGTTCCGAACTCGAGCTGTTGGGTGAAACCGCCCGCGCCGAGCTGGGTGACTTCGGTGAACGGCGCCGATCGCGCGTTTCCGAAGCCGAGCCCGGCGAGTGCGATGACGGTCGCAGACGTAAGCATTCGCAGCCCGCGCCCCGCACGGGAGGTCCGGCGATCGCGGGGATGAGCGGCAGCGGAAGAAGAGGGCGGAAAGACGTGGGGCCGGGTGAAGAACGAGCTTGCCAAGATGCGGGGCTGCATCGGTTTCCCTCCGTGTTCGCCGGAAAGGCCGCAACAGCGACTCCTCGCCGACGATGTTGTGACCCTCCCACCCCGGCGCCTGCGCGGCATCCGCGCGGCACTCGACAAGAGTGTCATGAGTTTGCTTTCGAAAGCAACGATAAAACACCCCCGATTCGCGTTCGGAGCGACACGAGCCCCGCGCCCGGAGATCCCACGGGACGTACGGGCCGGGGCGCACCCGACCGGATCGCCAGGAAAGCCGACGCAACGCGCTCGATGCAGGTCAATATCAAGCAGCTATTTGACGATTCTCGCCCACGCCACGCGCCGGATCCGACCAGGCTCCGGTCGTGAGATTTCCTCACCCTGACCGCCCACGAATCCGATAATCTGAGTGACAGAGACGGCGTTTCGGGGAACGAACCACGATGCCATTGTCGCTTCTAGAAACGACGAAAGCAGGAGGGCCTGCAGACCCGACCCGGCGGAGACTCCCGTGACGGGGGCCCAGGCGCGCCCGCCCCGATCGCTCCCTTCCGGGTTCGTTCCCGTATGGCACGCGGTCCGTGCGGCCGCGGACGAGTCACGGTCGCAACGCGCGCTGGCCCATCAACTCGGCATCTCGACATTCACGCTCCATCGGATCCTGATCAGCGGGGAGGTCCCCGATCTGCGCCGCGCCTCGACGCGCGAGAAGCGCGCCTGGGCAAAGACGCTCGCCCGACTCGCCCTTCGTCTGGGCCACGACCCTCGAAGCTGGCTGGATGCGGTCGGAATCGAGAGCGACGACACGATCGAACGCATCCTTCAGCGGTCAGTCCGGCCGCAGGCCCCACCGGACGAAAAGCCACATCCGCTCGCCGAGTGGCTGACCGGCCGGGATGCTCGCCAACCGTTGCGCCTCGGCATCGCCGCCCATCCCGAGCTCGGCCGGTGCGCGCACTCGGGGAATCCGACGTTCCTCGAGAAGTTCGCGCAGCATCTCCTGGCGCACCTCGACCCGGATGCGGAAACACGAACCCACGTCCATGCGCCGGAGCGCCTCGGTTCCTTGGTGGGCACGCCGAACTCCACGCTGGACCTGGCTTTCGGCGTGTGGAACGTCGTGGCCACGCGACGCCGCGGGCTGGATTTGGTGCCGATCCCCGCGCTCGCGGTGGGGTACGCCGCCTACCGCACTCCCTACTCCCCCGCGGTGCCGCTGACCTGGTCCGAGGTCGAGACCGATCCACAGGTGGAGCTGTGGGTCACGCCGGCCGCTCCGATCCACGCCGTGCTCCGCGCCCGATCGCTCTCGGCTCGGGTGCGGGAGGTAGCTCTCGACCGGATGCTCGATCCTGGGCTCACCGCTCGCACCGTGCTTCTGCTCGATGGGTGGTCCACCCGCTGCCTGCGCCGATCCTCTCCAGAACGCTTCGATCCCGATCAGCTCGAGGTTCCGGGCAGCGACGAGTCACTCGGTCGCGCCGAGCTCGCGATCGGACTCCCCGCGTGCCTCCCTCGCCTCCACAGCTTGGTGGAAGAGGCCGTCACCCGTGATCTCTTCGATCGAGGCGTACGTTCGTTGATCGAACTCTACGCGGACCTGCTCCTGCCGCCGGTGCTGGACATGACCGCCTCGGAGGCAGAGCTCCGCGGCCTCCAGCTGAGGGCCGCCGCCCACACACAGAGCGAGTTCGGCCGGGAGCTCCGGCGCGAGCTGGTCCGCCGTTTCGAGTCGGTGCGGAGCTCCGCAGCCCTGCATCCGATGGAGAACCGGGCCATCGCGCTCCGACGCGTCGGGCTCGTGCTTCCCCCGGAGTGGGCCGGCGTCGAAGAACACTGCCAGTCCTGTTCCGTCTCGCTCCACCATCACCGGGGAGCCTCCCATGACTACTGCAACTTCTGCTCCGACGAGCGCGGACGACTCCGGTCGCGGGCCGAGGTCCGGCTCGGGATTCGCGACTGGATGCTGGGGTGGCAGCAAGGGTCGACGATGGACGAGGTCGAAGCACGGGTGGATCGGTTCATGAGCGCGATGCCGGCCTGGGCAACCCAATCGCCGAATTGACCTGCGTGGCGTCGTCTTGGTCGCCTTCGGATAGAGGAGGAGTTTGACGCGGGCATGGTCACGAGCGATGCCGGCGGACTGCTGCGCCGTGAGGTCGTCCCGCGCGATCTGAACGGGGCCACCGGATCATTTGCACGGCCAGCGGGTATCCGCACCAGAATCTCTTCGGGAACGTATTGAGCAACCCTGGAATCTGGACTCGGTCCTCCCTGAGATGCCGCACCGTCCGAACTCATCCATCAAGAAAGACGAAAGCAGGCCGGCTCTGACGTGAGCCACTCGGGTCGATCCCGCCGGTCAGAGGATGTAGCTGGAGAGATCCTTGTCCTGCACGATTCCGGAGAGACGCGTCACGACGCGTTCCCGATCGACGATGATCGTGCGTTCGGAACGATCGGGCACGTCGAAGAGCACGTCCTCGAGAAGCGTGTTGAGGATCGTCTGGAGTCGGCGCGCCCCGATGTTTTCGGTGGTCTGATTCACGCGATAGGCGACCGCCGCGACCTCTTCCAGGGCGTCCGGCGTGAATCGCAGCTCCACTCCTTCGGCCCGCAGGAGTGCCTCGTACTGTCGGACCAGCGAGTTCCGGGGCTCGGTCAGGATCCGCAGGAAATCGGCGACCGAAAGCTCCTTGAGCTCCACCCGGATGGGAAGCCGTCCCTGCAGCTCGGGCAGCAGGTCGGAGGGACGCGTCAGATGGAACGCTCCCGCGGCGATGAAGAGG
>JAGQHR010000611.1 GCA_020431745.1 Candidatus Eiseniibacteriota bacterium | reverse complement strand
GGACCGGGGCGTTCGCGACGGTCAAGGAGCTCTTTAGAACTTCGCCTGGATCATGAAGCAGATGGCGCACGCGAACAGCGCGACACCTTCGATCAGCGCGGCGGTGAGGATCATGCTGCCGCGAATGTCACCGGCGGCTTCCGGCTGACGAGCGATGCTCTCCACAGCGCCCGACGCGATCTTACCGATGCCGAGACCGGCTCCGAGGGTGGCGATACCGGCACCGATGCCGGCGCCCAGCATGGCGAGTCCTTCCATGGATCCTTTTCTCCTCCGAAGGAGTGGTGGTGACGAAACGGAACTAGTGTTCCGGATGGGCGGCCATGCCCATGAAAACAGCGGTGAGGAACGTGAACACGTAGGCTTGAAGCAGCGCGACGAAGATCTCGAGCATGTAGATCGCGGTCGCCGCTGCGACCGAGATCCCGGCGGCCAGGAAGTTCTTGAACAGGAAGATGAACCCCATGAGCACCATGATCACGATGTGACCGCCGTTCATGTTGGCCCAGAGTCGGACGGCGAGCGCGAACGGCTTCGCCACGAGCCCGACGAGCTCCACCACGAGGAGCAGGGGCCAGAGCCACCAGGGCACCGGCGGCACGATCGACGCGAGGTAGTGGCCGAGTCCGTTCTCGCGGATGCCGGTCACGTGAATCGCGAAGAACGAGCAGAGCGCGAGGCCGGCCGTCACCGAGAGGTTGCCGGTGGCCGTGGCGCTGCCGGGAATCAGCCCGAGCAGGTTGCAGAACAAGATGAAGAAGAAGGTCGTCCACAGGAACGGGACGTACTTGTCCGCCTTGTCGTGGAAGTTCGGCACCGCGAGCTCGTCCTTGATGAACAGCAGGACCGGCTCGATCAGGTTGCGCAGGCCGCGCGGCACGAGACCCTTCTGGCGCGAGATCGACGTCAACAGCACGATCACGAGGAACGCCGCCAGCCACATCAGCAGGACGTGCTTCGTGATGTCGAGGCTGATCACCTGTCCGAAGAGCGTGAAATCGGCGACGTGGAAATACGGCTCGCTGTCCATCAAGTGATGGAGGATGTCGATGCGATCCGGATCGTGTCCCGCGGCGAGGATCATCGAGCGGCACCTTCCCTCGGTTGGGCTCCGAGCGGAGCCTTCAGATCGGTCTCGGCGGAGCTGCCGGCGGCATCACGGGTGCCGGATCGCGCGAACAGGAACGCCTCGACCAGGATCAGTACGAAATAGAACGTCACGAGCCAGAGCACGAAACGGGACGGATCGAGATCCGTGGCCGCCATCAGAGCCGCCATCGCCCCGAAGAGAAGTACCATGCGGACCATGAATCCGCCGACCACCAGCTTCGTGGCGAAGCGGTCGGGGCCGCGGAAGGCGAAGCGGGCCACGTAGTAGCCGGCCACCACCGTCGCGAGCCCGACCCCCGCGCCGATCGCCATCATGACGACCGCGTCAGCTCCCCCCACGAGACCCGTCGGAATCGCGAGGATCGCGGCCATCCCCAGGCCCGTGGCCGTGAGAATCGCCGGGATCCGCGCCCCTCGATCGTTGTGTCTCGCGGTAGAGGACATAGAACCCGATTCCCGCTCCGAGGAACATTCCGGCCAGGGCCAGAAAGGACCCTGTGCCGAGCTTCCGGTCGAGGCGATTCCCCAACCAAAGCGAGCCCAGGATGATCAGCGCGAACTGGATTCCGAGATGGGAGTACCGGACGAGGTCGGACGGCCCCTTGGATTGCGACATGGGGACCTCCCGGGCTCGTCACGGGCGCTCGCCCTCGGTCGGCTTCCCGCCGAGCGTCCGCCAGGCCCTGCGACTGACACCCATCCCCACACCACGCAACCGGCGGAGCAGCCTAGTTTCGGCAGGGGAGCGGCGCAAGTGTTTTTTTTCACAAGGCCTGCGACGGGAAGGTATCGGCCCCCTGAGAAGTCGACCACCCCGCTCGACGGGCGTGTGCGGTTCCCGCACGGCGAATCGTTCCAGAAACAGGGCCGAACAAGGCGAGCAATGTAGCGCAGGGATGGATTACAAAGCGCAACGTTGCGCAACGATTTGGACCTAACGTCCGTTCGGTTTCTACCGATCTTCACGGTCGCGGGTCTGGACCACGAAGATCCGACTGTGGTAGAGTCCGCGAGTCCAGTGGAGTCGACTTCCCGGGTCTACCGGGGCGAAGCCAATGGGCGACCGCGAAAGTTGTTGGGAATCAAGAGGTTCCGAGCAGCAGCGGTCTGGCTCGGGCAGCACGGTTTCCGGCACGCCATCCGGGGGGTGACCCCGGGGGTGGAACCGGAGCATCAGGTGGGTCAGCTGGGACGCGGTGGCGGGTACTCGAGAGAGATTCCCCGCAACGCGATTTTTCCCCCGCCCCCTACTTGAACGGGCGGTCCGGCTCTGCTACAGTCTTGAGTGCGCATGGGCCCCGGGGCTCTTGTGTAGACTGCTTCCGAATTCGGAGGAATCCCAATGAAGCGTATCCTGACGATTGCTTTCGCCCTCACGCTCGTGGCTTCGAGCGCGTTCGCTCTCGACTACGGCTGGTCGATCAGCGGCAGCAGCACCGACGCTCGCGTCAACACCGGTGACATCGCTCCTGGCCTTCCGGGCAGCGTGTACCTGTGGCTGACCTGCACCACGGTCGACGGCGTGTCCGCCATGGAGGCCCGCGTGGACGTGCAGGGTCTTCTGTTCCTCAGCTTCACCCCGATGAACGGCGCGCTGAACGCCGGCGCCGGCCAGGAGCTCCTCCTCGCGGTCGGTGGTTGCCCGCGTGAAGACTTCCTCATCGGATCGATCAGCGTCCTGAACCTCGGCACGGGCGGCTCGCTCTGCCTCGTTCCGTCGACGGCGAACGGCTTCAACGTGACCGTCGACTGCGATGCGGTCAACCCGGTCACCCACGAGAACGCGGTCGCCGGCTTCGCCACGACCGGCCTGACGTTCTGTGACACCAGCGACCAGTGCACGGTTTCCGTCGAGGACACCAGCTGGGGCAACATCAAGGGTCTGTACCGCTAGTTCGCGGTCTCGATCCGAGATTCGGGAGGGCCTTCCTTCGGGGAGGCCCTTCTTTTTTCCCCCCCCCCGCCCCCGCGA
>JAGQHR010000610.1 GCA_020431745.1 Candidatus Eiseniibacteriota bacterium | reverse complement strand
GCCGGCCGATGTCCAGCTCCGCTCCGTGCGAGACCGCGCTCTGCGCCAGCTCGTCGATTGCGAGCAGGATCTTATCGACGATCATCGGTTGGAGACCGCGCGCCATCATCGCGATGGGACCGAGACCGGAAATCATCTCGTCCACCTTGGTCTCGACCGTCGCGCGCGCCTTAGGTCCGGTCAGGAACGCGTGGATCTCACCTCCGGAGAAGAGCTGCGCTTCAAACGTCTCCGCGATGTTCTTGGCGATCGTCCCCCGCTGCGCCGGGATGACACCCGGCGTGAACGGCAGCGTCCACCCACCGAGCCGCACCGCCCCGTAGGGACGGAAGAGCATCTTGATCGCGATCTGGTTCGTGACCGCTCCGATGAATGCTCCGACCAAGGGGAACAGCAGAATGCGCATGTCCATGAGACGTCGATGCTCCAGAGCGGGACCACGTTCGCGGCAGGAGCCTCACGTGGAACGGGGCGCCGGGAGTAGGGTCGGGTCGGCCGCTCGATCTCGGGGAGGAAGGGCCCATCCCTTCCACCGGGACAGCCTAGAGGGGGCCCGCCTTCGTGGGAAGACGCCAATCGATGCGGTAGGATCATCCCGTGCCGATTCCCGGGGAGCCGCGGCGGCTCTCGTCGAGACGTGCACGGAACGATCACCGGCCTTCGCCGGTCACGAGGTCCCCGGCCCTTGCCTCCCAAACCGCGCTATCAGTTCGAAGCCTACCTGGTGCATCTGCAGGGCGAAAAGGAGACCGCGCAGCGGGCCCTCGCCGAGGCCATGGATCGGCACGCGGACGAGCAGCGGAAGCTGGCCGAGCTCATCGCGGCCCGGGACGCGCTCCAGGAGTCGCTGCGGCGTTGGAAGGCCGAGCTCGACGAAGGGCTGCGGGCGGCGCGGTGGACGGTGATGGAGATGGAGACCCGCCAGAACCACCTCCGGCGTCTGCGCACCGACATCGACGACCAGCAACGCCTGGTCCTGGCCCAGCAGCGCGCGGTACAGCGGGCCGAACGCGCCGTCGAGGAGGCCCGGGAGGCTCTCCAGAAGATCGCGAACGAGGTGAAGGTCCACGAGGAGCGCAAGGAGAAGTGGCTCGAGGAGCTTCGCCGCGAGGAGCAACGTCTGGAGCAGAAGCGGATGGAGGAGATCAGCCAGGCGATGCACGAACGACGGCGCCGCGACGAACGCTAGCCCCCCGCAACGGGACCTCGAAACCGGCCGATCCGCCGGAGTCAGGCGTGCTGATGCCGGAATCAGAGGTGGCCGATACCGACGCCAGCCGGGCCAACGCACCGGAATCACGCGGGCCCGGAACCGGCGGCTGCCGTTCCGGCACGGACTGGGACCCGCGGCCCCGATGAATCATTTCAAGTCATTGTCATACGATGAGTTACATCCGAATAGACCACGTCCGAGCCCGCTGCCGACAGGAAGATGGACGGCTCTTGCGCAGGCCGCTCGGCGCGTAGGCCCAGCGGCGGGGAGAGGCCCCCTGTCACTGCCCCGACACCCACGAGATCCGCCGCGCCTCGACACCATCGCGTATCCCCGACCCGCCTTTCCTAGCAACTTCGGTCGCCGGATCCGGGATGAGTGGGTGAGCTCGCACGCCGTCCGGCCCCATCGCCGGCCGCGTGAAATCGAGCCCGAATCGCGAAGACAATCCCACGAGGAGAGGCATCCCATGGCCATCGATCCCACCGGAAACACCCGCATCGACCGGACGCCCCGCGCCCCCGAACGGCAGTCCAAGACGGACCGGAACGCCCCGGGACACGCGACCGCGCGCTCGTTCGCGTCGATCCTGGAACAGGCGGGAGTGGCGGGATCCGTTCCCCTTCCGCCGTCCTCGACAGCCCCGGTGCCCGACCTCGGGTCGGACCCCGGGAACAACGGATCGTCCGCCAACGGTGCGGAACCTGCAGCATTCTCGGGCTCCACAGCCACTCCGGCAGCGGGACCGTCCTACTCCAGCGCCGCGGAATCCGCTGCGGCCCGCAACGAGACCGCGGCCCGTCGGGAAGAAGAGAATCGCGACTCCGGCAGCGCCGCCGCCGCGGAATCCACGTCTGCCGCCAGCCGCTCGCACACACCGGCTCCGGCCAAGCAGGCCGCGCCGGCGCCCAACACGCAACAGCTCCAAACGCTGTTGCACAAGCTGGTCGAGACCTTCCGCGTGGGGCAGAGCGGCACGGGCGACGCCCAGGTGCAGATGAACCTCAAGGCCACCGCGTTCGACGGGATGGGCGTCCAACTGACCCGGAATCCCCAGGGAATCTCGGCCCTCCTGTCCGTGGACCGGATCGCCACCAAAGACGCACTGGAGGCGCAGGTTTCCGACCTGGTCTCTCGGATGGAGGCCAAGGGGCTGCGTGTGGACGAGGTCCGCGTCGAGGTGCGAGAGACCCCGTCCGGCAACCAGTCCGGGTTTTCGCAGGACTCTCACGAGTCGGCCGACGAGGCCTGGTCCACGTCCGGGAACGAAGGTCCGGCTCCGTCCGGCATCCGCCCGCACACTCCCCGAGCCGCTCGACACACACCGCGGTTGCGCGAGTCGGGCACTGACTACACTCTGTAGTGCGCGCGCAGGAAGCCATAGTCTCAGGACCGGCCGATCGACCCGGTACAGGTTCGGGCGGACCGGCCCCCCGTGCCGAATCGGCTCGTGCAGGATCGACCCGTGCCGGATCCGCCGGTGTCGGATCGGTCCGTGCAGGATCAGGCGGTGCAGGATCGGAACGCGTCCCGTGTCACTCGGAAACCCTCCGGGAATGCGAGCGCGGCGAACGGAGCAAGAACGAACGCATGAGCTGGGAGCGGTACAGCTTCGAGGACATCCCCTCGATCGACGGCACGACCGCGCGCGCGGAAGAAGAGATCGCGCGGCTCTCGCTGGGTCCCGAGGGCGCCCGCATCATTCGCACCGCTCTCGGCAAGGTGCTGCAGGATCTCCGGGGCGAAGACGACGCTCCCGACGCCCCCGAATCCCAGGACGGTCACACCGCGCTCGCGCTTCCGGATCGAGTCACGGTTCGGAACGCCGGGCTCGCCTCCGTGGACGATTGGACGGCCGGGGAGTATCCCGTGCCCGCCACGTTCGCGC
>JAGQHR010000609.1 GCA_020431745.1 Candidatus Eiseniibacteriota bacterium | reverse complement strand
CACGGATTGGGATCGCACACCGTGCCCGGGCCCTGGAACGCACCGTCGCACGCCACGGCAAGCGTGACTTCGCACGATCCGTCGTCGCCGCAGCAGGCGCCGGGTTGCGCGCACGGATTGGGCTCGCAGCTCGTTCCGTCTCCCTGGAAGTCGGCGTCGCACTGGTCGGACATTACGACGATGCAACTGCCGTCGGGCCGGCAACAGGCGCCGGGCTGCGGACACGGATTGGGCTCGCAGCTCGTCCCGTCTCCCTGGAAGACGCCGTCACATTCCGTCCGCAGAACGGTGGCGCAGCGTCCATCGACGAAACAGCACGCTCCGATCTGGGGGCACGGGTTCGGGTCGCAACGGGTGCCCGCTCCCTCCCAGACGCCCTCGAGACTCGCGCAGCTTTCTTCGGTGTCGACGCGGCAGGATCCGTCTTCAAAGCAGCAGGCCCCGAAGCCGCAGGGATTGACGGAGCAGCCGGAGCCGACGCCGAGGAAGGTGCCGCCCAGCGCGTCGCATCCTGTCGCATCGCTCAGCACACAGGAAGCGTCGGGTAAGCAACACGCGCCGTTGGGTGGGCAGGGGTTCGGATCGCACGGGATGTGGGCGCCGAGGAAATCGAGTCCCGCCTGGACGCATTCGTCCAGGGTGAGCACCGTGCACTGTCCGGACTCGTCGCAGCAGGCGCCATGGTCCTCGCAGGGATCGGGTTCGCATACCGATGCATCGCCGAGGTAGGTGCCGTCGAGGTTCCGGCAATCCTCGGGGAAGAGGACGTGGCAGGTCCGGTCGGGGAGGCAGCAGGCGCCCGAGTCTCCCGCGACGACGCGGACATCCTGAAACGCCGACCGGCCCAGTCCCGCCGCCCGCGCTTCAACTGTTCCGGGTGCGTCGGGAGCGGTGAAGGCGTGGGACGTTTCGCCGTTCTCGTCCGTCGCCACGACATGGTGCTGGTCCTCGACGATGAGCACGACGTACTGGTTCGCGCACGGTGTGCCGTCCGGCCATTCGAAGTGGGCGTGTACCTGGAAGGGAGCGCCGGCCGGAACCGCTTCGGGGGCATCGAGCGTGGCCCCGCCGGCGTACGGGAGTCCGAGCGGTGGGATGCAGTCCTCGGCGCCCAGCTCCAGAAGGTCGCGCAATCCGAGGTGGTAGTCGAGGACATCGGACGTCGTCGGAGTGCCGCCCGCTTGACGGGTCGTTCCCATGGCAAAAGCCCCGGTCAATGAACGTTGTAGATCCGCGACGACGCGTTCGATCTCGGCTTCGTCGACACAACCCGATTCCGCTGCGACCACTCGCGCGAGCTCGCGCAATACGATCTGGGACGCCGGTGTCAGGTGGCCGAGGTCTTCGAAGTCGCCCGCCTTCAGGTGAAGCACGTGCTCGCTGGCGAGGACGACGTGATGGTGCTCGTCCCACCAAATGAGGAGCCAGTTGAGGAAGCCGGCGACGGGAAAGCTGCCCCCGATCTTCCAGAGGAACGTCGCGCCTTCGACACCTTCGGGAAGGCCTCCCGGGAACTCCGATGCATCGTGGAACCGGCACCGGCTCCACGCGTCCCGCGCCGCATCGGTTTGCACTCCGGCCGCGCCGATGACGTCGAGGAGGTCCGAGACGGCGTTCGCGAGACGGAGATCGCCTTCGGAGCCGGGGCGATTTGCGGAGCCGCTCGTGGCCATGGGAGTCGGGATCGTCGGTCCGGTCGGGCCGGATCCCGCGAATCCGTCGTTGCCGGTTCCGATCACGAAGAACGAGAGGTCGGAGGGTTCGACGTGCGGCTCGGGGGACTGGAGCACGTCGGGATCGACGCGGGTTCCGACCAGACCGGGATCGCCGGCCTCCTGGACGAGGAAGCTTCCCAAGTCGCCGTCGAGCTCGGCGAGGGGCACGGGATGGTCGGTCGGCGATCCGTCGTATCCTCCGCCGACATGAGTCGTCACGACCTCGGCGATCTTCGATGCCGTGGACTCGGAGAGCTGGACGGACACCACGGCGGGTGACGGTTCGTCCGCATTCGTGATCTTCGTCCGTTCGTCGGAGCAGCCACCGAGCATGAGGCTGCTGAGCGTCAGGTGGCCGAGCAGGATGGCGAGCGCCCCCGTCCTGGCGCGACTAGTCCGCCCGATTCCGGGTCGGTCGGAACGGACGGAGTCCGGCTTCCACGACCGGAACCTGCAAGCCCCGCCCCGACCGGGGACTCGATGCCCTCTCGCCGCGCCGTTCGTTTGCTCACGCATGCCATCCCCCGATCGTCTGAGGTCTTTTGCGCTGGGCTTCGCCAGGAAAGCCGTCCGTCCCGGACGTCCGCGCTTGGTGAGCGATGGCTCCGGGTTCACGATTTCGGAGGAGAAGGTAGGGCGTCGGTCTGAAAGGGTCCTGAAACGGGGACCGGATGTGCGAAATCGACCATGGGGTCCGGTGTGGCCGTCGCCACTCGACCCGGAGGCTCGGTCGGACTAGGGTCACCCGGTGCGCGAGCCCGGGCCGTGACATCCTGGCTCACGGTCTGTGCAGACCATGGAGGAGTGGAGAATGGCGGTGCACCACGGAGAGATCCAGCTCTCGTCGCGAGGGGAGAGCGAGATGCACGACGTGACCGACGACGTCGCGCAGGTGTTGCGCGAGAGCGGCGTGCGCGACGGGATCGCGACGGTCTTCGTTCCGGGTTCGACCGCCGGGATCACCACCATCGAGTTCGAGCCCGGTCTGGTTCGGGACTTCCCCGCGGCGATGGAGCGTTTTGCGCCGCGCGACATCCGCTATCACCACGACGAGACCTGGCACGACGGAAACGGGCACTCCCACGTGCGCGCGAGCACAATCGGGCCGTCCGTCACGGTGCCGGTCGCGAACGGTGAGTTGATGCTGGGGACCTGGCAGCAGATCATCCTCGTCGACTTCGACAACCGTGCGCGCAAGCGGCGGGTGATCGTCACGGTGATGGGGGAGCCGTTCCTGCGGGACAGCGAACCGTTGATGGGCGAGTAGCAGGGCAGGTGCGAGTAGCAGGGCAGGTGCGAGGAGCAGAGCAGGTACGAGGAGCGGTGCCGACAGAGCAGGGGGGCAGATGCGAAGGAGCTGGGCGTTGGTGGAGTGGGTGCTTTCGATC